>NZ_DAIUCK010000082.1:0-15085 GCF_036846205.1 Rhabdothermincola sp.
CCACGGGGGAGCGCGCTGGGAACTCGACCGGGAGATCGTCGAGCAGCTCACCCGGGCGGTCGAGCCCGCCCGGCGGGAGCGGATCGAGCGGCGCCTGTCGGAGGCGGTGGAGGCATTCCAGGCGGAACGGTTCGCGGACGCGGCACGGATCCTCAAGGCCCTCGCCGACCAGGCCCCCGGCGTGGCGGCCATCCGTGAGCTCTACGGGCTCACGTTGTACCGACTGGGGCGCTGGCGCTCCGCCATCCGCGAGCTGGAAGCGTTCGAGACCCTGACCGCGTCCGCGGAGCAGCATCCGGTGCTCGCCGACTGCCATCGGGCCCTGGGGCACTGGGAGACGGTGGACGAGCTGTGGGAGGAACTGCGCCGGGCCGCGCCCTCACCGGAGTTGGTCACCGAAGGACGGATCGTCACTGCCGGCGCGCGGGCGGATCGCGGTGACCTGCGGGCCGCGATCGCCCTGCTGGAGCAGGGCTTCCGCTATCCCCGCTCGCCCAAGGTCCACCATCTGCGGCGGGCCTACGCCCTCGCGGACCTCTACGAGCGCGCCGGCGACCTCGCTCGGAGCCGGGAGCTGTTCGCTCGAATCCAGCGCGACGCCCCGGACTTCGCTGACGTCGACGACCGGGTCCGGGCTCTTCGCTGAAGGCCTGCGCCAGGCGGCGCCAGGCCGCTCCGCAAACGCGGGCGGCGCCACCGAGCAGCGCCGCCAGGTTCGGTCCGGTCGGGGACGGCTCGCTACTGTTGCCTCGAGGCCTTTCGAGCCTGCTCCGCGAACCCGTTCACCTCGTCAGTCGACTTCGAGAGGGAGTGGCATGACCGACATCCAAGCGCTCCTCGGCGACGAAGCCGAGCAGCTGCTCACCTACGAGTGCAAGGGCATCCCCAAGGAGGACCTGGTCCTGCCGGGCTCGGACATCGTCGACCGGGTGTACCGGGACTCCGACCGGTCCCCGCAGGTCCTGCGCAACCTGCAGGCCATGTTCGCCGCGGGCCGCCTCGGCGGCACGGGCTACCTGTCGATCCTGCCGGTCGATCAGGGGATCGAGCACTCCGGTGCGGCCTCGTTCGCGCCGAACCCCAAGTATTTCGATCCGAAGAACATCGTCGAGTTGGCCATCGAAGGGGGTTGCAACGCGGTGGCCACCACCTTCGGCGTGCTGGGCCTGTGCTCACGCAGCTACGCCCATCGCATCCCCTTCATCGTGAAGCTCAACCACAACGAGATGCTCTCCTACCCGAACACCTACGACCAGATCATGTACGGCTCGGTCGAGGAGGCATGGAACCTCGGAGCCGCCGGTGTGGGGGCCACGATCTACTTCGGCTCGGCCGAGTCCCACCGCCAGATCGTCGAGGTGAGCGAGGCGTTCCAGCAGGCGCACGAGCTCGGCATGTTCACCGTGCTGTGGTGCTACCTGCGCAACCCGGACTTCAAGGTCGACGGCGTGAACTACGAGGACAGCGCAGATCTCACGGGACAGGCCAACCACATGGGCGTCACCATCGAGGCGGACATCATCAAGCAGAAGCAGCCGACGAAGAACGGCGGGTACAACGCCGTGGGCTTCGGCAAGACGAGCAAGCTCGTCTACGGGGAGCTGGTGGCGGAGAACCCCATCGACTGGACTCGCTGGCAGGTCGTGAACAACTACATGGGGCGGATCGGCCTCATCAACAGCGGCGGCGAGTCGAAGGGTGCGAGCGATCTGGCCGACGCGGTCCGCACGGCGGTCATCAACAAGCGCGCCGGCGGCACGGGCCTCATCAGCGGCCGCAAGGCCTTCCAGCGTCCGATGGCCGAAGGCGTTGAGCTGCTGAACGCCATCCAGGACGTCTACCTCGACGACTCCGTGACCGTCGCCTGACCGACCGTCACCCGCTCCGGCGGCAGGCGCCGGTGCCGCGCCGGTGCCGAACCGGTGCCGGCCTGCGGGGCGTGCGCGAGGTCGCCGGCAGGCGGCGATACAGTGACCGTCGGCGCCTGATTCGGCGCCCACACGTACCTCCTCCACAACAGGTTTCCACGGAACAAAGGGGTTCTCGTGTCCGATACTGCTGAGCGCACCGCGCCCGAGGAGCTCGACCGGGTCATCATCCGCTTCGCCGGCGACTCGGGCGACGGGATGCAGCTCACCGGCGACCGCTTCACCAGCGCGAGCGCCCTGCTCGGGAATGATCTGGCGACCTTGCCTGAATTCCCCGCCGAGATCCGGGCACCCGCCGGCACGCTCGCCGGCGTGTCAGCGTTCCAGGTGCACATCTCCGATCACGACATCACCACGCCCGGCGACGCGCCGAACGTGCTGGTGGCGATGAATCCGGCTGCGTTGCGCAACGAGCTGCCCAAGCTCGAGCCCGGTGGCACCATCATTGTCAACGTCGACACCTTCGACGAGCGCAACCTGGCCAAAGCCGGCTACGACAGCAACCCACTGGTCGACGGCAGCCTCAAGGGCTACACGGTCTACGAGGTGCCGATGACCAGCCTCACGAAGCAGGCCTGCGAACCGCTCGGGGTCAAGCCCCGGGACGCGGACCGCTCCAAGAACTTCTTCGCCCTGGGCCTCCTCTCGTGGATGTACACCCGCCCTGAGCAACCCACGCTGGACTGGATCGAGGCCAAGTTCGGCAAGAACGAGCTGGTGCGCGACGCGAACCTGGCGGCGTTCAAGGCCGGCCACGCGTTCGGCGAGACCGCGGAGCTCTTCGACCACCCCTACGAAGTGCGCCCCGCGCCTCAGAAGCCGGGCATCTACACGAACATCAACGGCAACACCGCGATGGCCTGGGGGCTCATCGCAGCCAGTCAGCTCGCCAAGCTGCCGCTGTTCCTCGGGTCCTACCCGATCACCCCCGCCTCCGACATCCTCCACGAGCTGTCCAAGCACAAGAACTTCGGCGTGCGGACCCTCCAGGCGGAGGACGAGATCGCGGGCATCGGCGCCGCGCTCGGCGCCGCCTACGGGGGTCATCTCGGATGCACGACCACCAGCGGCCCCGGGGTGGCGCTCAAGGCCGAGACCATCGGTCTGGCGATCAGCCTCGAGCTTCCGTTGCTGATCATCGACATCCAGCGGGGCGGCCCCTCCACCGGACTGCCCACCAAGACCGAACAGGCCGACCTGCTGCTGGCCATGTACGGGCACCACGGCGAGTCACCGTTGCCGATCGTCGCCGCCTACAGCCCCTCGCACTGCTTCTTCGCGGCCATCGAGGCGGCGCGTATCGCGCTCAAGTACCGCACGCCGGTGATGGTCCTCTCGGACGGGTACCTGGCGAACGGCGCCGAGCCGTGGTTGCTGCCCGATGTGTCGACGCTGCCCGACATCAGCGTCGAGTTCGCCACCACTCCGAACCACGTCGACGACGACGGCAACGAGGTGTTCTGGCCCTACCTGCGTGATCCCGAGACGCTCGCCCGCCCCTGGGCGGTACCCGGCACGCCGGGCCTGATGCACCGAATCGGTGGCATCGAGAAGGCCGACGGCAGCGGCAACATCTCCTATGACCCGGACAACCACGAGCGCATGGTCCGGCTCCGGGCGGCCAAGGTGGCCGGGATCGCGAAGGACATCCCCCCGGTCGAGGTGACCGGCGACGTCGCGGACGCGGAGTTGCTGGTCGTCGGGTGGGGCTCGACCTGGGGAGCCATCAGCGGCGCGGTCGACCGGGTGCGAGCTCGTGGTCGGCGGATCGCCCAGGCGCATCTCGTGCACCTGAACCCGTTCCCGAGCGACCTCGGTGACGTGCTCCGTCGGTACCCCAAGGTGCTCTGCCCCGAGATGAACCTCGGCCAGCTCTCGAAGCTGCTCCGCGCCGAGTACCTCGTCGATGTCCGCTCGGTCAACAAGGTGAAGGGCGTGCCCTTCACGGCCGGCGAGCTCGAGACCGCCATCCTGGAGACACTCGATGACTGACACCTCGGTCCCCACGACGACCCGCAAGGATTGGGCCAGCGATCAGGAGGTCCGCTGGTGCCCCGGGTGCGGTGACTATTCGATCCTCGCCGCCGTACAGCTGCTCATGCCCGAGCTGGGCGTTCGACGCGAGAACACGGTGTTCGTCTCGGGCATCGGGTGCGCCGCCCGGTTCCCCTACTACATGAACACCTACGGGCTCCATGGCATCCACGGCCGGGCTCCCGCCATCGCCACCGGCCTGGCCATGGCCCGCCCGGATCTCGACGTGTGGGTGGTGGGCGGTGACGGCGACATGCTGTCGATCGGTGGCAACCACCTGATCCACGCGCTTCGCCGGAACGTGAGCATCAAGATCCTGATGTTCAACAACCAGATCTACGGGCTCACGAAGGGTCAGTACTCGCCGACCAGTGAAGTCGGCAAGGTCACCAAGTCCACACCCTTCGGTTCGCTCGACACGCCGTTCAACCCGATCAGCATGGCGCTCGGGGCCGAGGCGACGTTCGTGGCCCGCACGCACGACATGGATCGTCAGCACATGATGGAGACGTTCCGGCGAGCCCACGAGCACAAGGGCGCGGCGTTCATCGAGATCTACCAGAACTGCAACGTCTTCAACGACGGTGCATTCGAGAGCATCACCGCCAGGTCGAACCGCGACGACATGCTCATCCCGCTCGAGCACGGCCAGCCCATCCGCTTCGGCAAGGCACGCGAGAAGGGCGTCATGCTCGGCACCGACGGCAGGTTGCACCTCGTCGAGGTGGCCGAGGTGGGCGAGGACCGCATCCTCGTGCACGACGAGAAGAACGACCGGGGTCTCGGGTTCATGCTGTCGCGGCTCTCGCACGGCCCCCACGAGCCCACGCCGATCGGTGTGTTCCGCGCCGTCGAGCACCCCGAGTACGTGGAGGAGACCGACCGGCAGCTGCTCGCCGCGCAGAGCCAGAAGGGGCCGGGCGACCTCCAGGCGCTCCTGCACAGCGGCGCCACCTGGACCGTCGAGTAGACGAGCAGACCGGGCTCGCTCCGCCGGGCTGTGCCGCGGGCGGGCGTCCTCAGCCCAGGGAGCGGAAGACCACGCCTGTGGCGGGTTTCGGGTGGAAGAAGGTCGTCTTCGGGGGCATGCGCTCGCCCCCCTGAGCGATCTCGACGATCTGCCTGACGGTCGCCGGCCGCAGCAGGACACCCGCGCTCGCCTCCCCCTTGCGCACCCGGTCGACGACCTGGCGGACGCCGTGCTGGTAGACCACGTCATGGGGTGGGAGCGGCCTGAGTGACACCTCGAGCCGGCAGCTGTCCAGGTCTCGGGTCGAGGCCAACACCTCGGTCCTCGGTCGGAGGGCGACGGCCCGGTCCGGCTCGACCAGCACCAGGAATCCCTCCTGCTGCATGCGACCGACGATGTCAGGCTCCACCTCGACGGGTTCGCCGATCTCGAACGCCCACGAGAGGGCGCCGGCGACGTCGAAGCCGGCGGGCAGCCCGCACAGGAGGCGATGGATCGGCTGGACGCAGAGCTCGTCATCAGCAAGCTCCACGACCCAGGTCATCACCGCAGCCGGGCCCGAGGCGAGTTCACCGTGCGCAGCTTCCTCCCCCTGCTCGGTCAGGTAGCGCAGGGCGGTCTCGTAGCGGTGGTGCCCGTCGGCGATGACCACCGGTGCCCCCGAGACGGCCGCTCGGATGGCCTGTAACCGTTGTTCGTCGGTCGTGCGCCACAGCGAATGGGTGACCCCGTCGCCGTCCGTCCAGCGGGCCAGTGGGGCGCTCGTGGTGTCGAGCAGGTCGGTGAGGCCAGCGGCCGGGGAGAGGCCCCACACGGCGGAGAGGTTCGCCCGGGTGGCTCGCTGGAGGGCCAAGCGGTCGCTCTTGGCTTTGGGGGTGGTGAGCTCGTGCGGGAGGATCGGCTGCCCATCACCGGCGGGGATCTCGCCCGGTGGGCTCAGCTCCAGCGCGCCGTAGACCCCGGTGGTGTGGCGCGACCGACCGTGATCGTCGAGGTAGTCGACCCGGTAGACGTAGAAGCCGGGTTCCGGGTCCTGCAGGAGGGTGCCGTCGTCGAGCCAGCGTCGGAACGTCGCGGCCGCGTGTCGGTAGGCGTCGCCGCCGCCATCGGGATGGGCGGGCAGGTCGACGTGGACCACGTTGGCGGGATGGCGGGCGGCGAGCGTGGCCCGCAGATGGGGATCGATGACGTCGTAGGGCGGCGCGGTGACGTCGGCCAGATCGATGCGGTCGAGGTCGTAGTGGATCCCGCGGAAGGGCTCGAATCGGGGCACCGCCCCTGTCTACCAGGCAGCGAGGGACCCGGCGGTCGGTGGGGTGTGTCACGATCGCCGGATGGGATGGGTGCTCGACCTCGACGGTGTCGTCTGGCTCGGGGATCAGCCGATCGACGGGGCGGCAGCGGCCATCCGGGCGCTGCGGGATGCCGGGGAGCGGGTCGTCTTCGTCACCAACATGTCCTATGGCCGGGTGGCCGACGTGGTGGGCAAGCTCGCTGGGATGGGCATCGCCGCGGAGGGCGATGTCGTCACCTCCGCGTCGGCCGCGGGGGCCCTGGTGCAGCCGGGGGAGCGGGTGCTGGTGTGCGGCGGTCCGGGCCTGGTCGAGGCCGTCGAGTCGCGAGGCGCGCTGGCCGTGCCGGCGGCGGAGCCGCCCCCCGGCGCGGTGGTGGACGCCGTGTTGGTGGGCTACGACCCCGCGTTCGACTACGCGCGCATGACCGCGGCCGCCACCGCCGTTCGGCGAGGTGCCCGCCTGATCGCCTCGAACGACGATGCCACCTACCCGACGCCCCAGGGGCCGATCCCCGGCGGCGGCGCGATCCTGGCCTCGATCGAGCGGGCCACCGGGGTGACGGCGACGGTCGCCGGCAAGCCCCACCCGCCCATCTGCGAGCTCGTACGTCAGCACGTGGGTGGGGAGGGCACCGTCGTGGGAGATCGCCCCGAGACCGACGGCCGGTTCGCGCGGGCGCTGGGATTCCGGTTCGCGCTGGTCCTCAGCGGGGTGACGACCGAGGAACAGCTCCCGGTGCAGGCGTCCCCGGACGTGATCGCCCGGGACCTGGCGTGCCTCGTCCTCGGCGACGCTGATCGGGGAACGGCGGGTTTGCCCGGCACGGATCCGTTGCCGCGTGGCGGCGCCCGGTCCTAGCCTGCCCCCATGGCCAAGAACCCGGTGAAGAGCGCGCTGAAGGTCACGCAGCGGGCCCAGGATCGCCTCGAGGCGGCGGTACGCGAGGTGGCGAAGGCCACCGAAGAGCAGTCCGCTCAGGTCCAGCAGGCCCTGCAGGATCTCGTGCAGCGCAGCCGGGAGAACAGCGAGCGGGTCGCCGAGGCGGTCGACCGGCAGATCACGGCCCGGCTCGCCGCGCTCGGCCTGGCCACGCAAGCCGACATCCGCCGGCTGGAGCGCAAGATCGAGGCGTTGCAGGCCGGGGGTGCGGCGCCGGTGCCGTCACGGGCGGCGAAGAAGTCGGCCACCAAGAAGGCTGCCACCAAGAAGGCCGCCACCAAGAAGGCCGCGGCCGAGAGGCTTGCGGAGCCTCGCCAGTAGACCCGCCCGGGAACGACGGAGCACTCCCACGAGCACTCGCCGCCGCCTCGACGTGGAGCTCGTCCGCAGGAGCCTGGTGACCAGCCGCGAGCAGGCGAGAGCGTTGATCTCCTCCGGGCGGGTGCTGGTCGGCGGGGCCCCGGCGGACAAGCCGTCCCGTCTGGTCGACGCGGGCGAAGCAATCCGGCTCCTCGGGGACGGCCCTCGCTACGTCAGCCGGGGAGGCGACAAGCTCGAGGCCGCCCTCGAGGGCTTCGGTCTCGATGTCACCGGCTGGCGGCTCCTGGATGCGGGCGCGTCCACGGGCGGATTCACCGACTGCCTGCTCCAGCGGGGTGCGGCCCGGGTGGTGGCAGTCGACGTCGGCTACGGGCAGTTGCACGAACGGCTCCGGCACGATCCTCGGGTCGAGGTGATCGAGCGAACCAACGTGCGCTATGCAGACCCTGCAGCGCTGGGAGCACCGTTCGACGCCGTGGTCGCGGACCTGTCGTTCATCTCCCTGCGCACGGTCGCCCGCACCCTGGTGACCTGCACGGCACCTGGAGGTGTGCTGGTGCTGCTCGTGAAGCCGCAGTTCGAGGCTGGGCGGGTCGAGGCGGACCGCGGTCGGGGCGTCATCCGTGATCCGTCGGTGTGGCGCAGGGTGCTCGAGGATGTGATTGCCGCGTTCGCCGAGCGAGGAGCGATCATCATGGGCGCCATGGTGTCGCCCCTCCCGGGAGCCGAGGGCAACGTGGAGTTCTTCGTGTGGCTCCACGCCGCGACCAGCCTCCCCGGTGCGAACCGCTTCGGAGAGGTGGCATGCCACCCGGACGGCATCGATCTCGATCGGGTGATCGCCGACGCGGCCCGGCTCCGGAGCAGCTGATGGCCACCATCGCCTTCGTCGTCCACCACGACCGGCCGGACGCAGCGGAGCTGGCACGAGACACTGCGGCCTGGCTCGAGCAGGAGGGTCACGAGGTCCGCCTCACCGACGAGGACGCTGCGGTGGCGGGGCTCGACCCGACCGGGCACGGCCCAGAGGAGATTCTGTCGGGTCTCGACGCCGCGGTGAGTCTCGGGGGGGACGGCACGATGCTGCGGACCGTGGCCATGGTGGCGGCCAGCGAGGTCCCGGTGATCGGGGTGAACCTGGGCCAGCTCGGCTATCTCACCGAAGTCGAGCCCGCCGGGCTGCGCCACGCGCTGGCCCGGTTCCTCAGAGGGGACTACGCGATCGAGCAGCGCATGTTGCTCGCGGTGCATCTCGACGCCAGCTCCGGCTCGGTCACCGCCACCGAAGCCATCGCCTTGAACGACGCGGTGCTGGAGAAGACCCCTGGCGGGCACACCGTGCGCCTCGACGTGGAGATCGACGGCCGCTTCTTCACCCCGTACACCACCGACGGGCTCATCGTGGCCACACCGACCGGTTCGACCGCGTACGCCTTGTCGGTGCGCGGGCCGATCGTGGAGCCAACGCACCGGGCGATCCTTCTCACCCCGGTCTCGCCGCACATGCTCTTCGATCGCACCCTCGTGCTCCAGCCGGACACCCGCATACGGATCACCGTGGCGGGAACCCGACCGGCCACGCTGTCGGTCGACGGCCGGGGTCTGGGTGAGCTCGCGGTGGGGGACTCGGTGACCTGTACGGCATCAGACCACGTGGCGAGGCTGGTGGTGTTCGGCCCCCGTGACTTCCACGGGATCCTGAAGGCGAAGTTCAAGCTCGGGGACCGCTGATGCTCGAGGAGCTTGCCGTGTCCGATCTCGGGGTGATCGAGCACGTCTCGCTGGTGCTCGGTCCGGGCATGACGGTGCTCACCGGTGAGACCGGGGCTGGCAAGACGATGCTCGTCGACGCCCTCGAATTGCTGGTGGGTGGGCGGGCGGATCCGACCGTGGTGCGGCCGGGCGCCACGGAAGCCCTGGTCGAGGGGCGCTTTGTCACTGGCGACGAGGAGATCGTGCTTCGCCGAGTGATCCCCCGCGAGGGGCGGTCGCGCGCCTACGTGAACGGGCGGTTGGCCACGGTGTCGGAGCTGAGCGAGCTGGGTCGGGCACTCGTCGATCTTCACGGCCAGCACGCCCACCAGTCGTTGCTGGCGGCCAGGGTGCAACGGGGTGCGCTCGACCGGTTCGGTCAGGTCGACCTCTCCGCTCTCGCGGAGGCCCGGCAACGGTTGGCGCACATCGACGAACAGCTCGCGGCCCTCGGAGGTGACGAGCGTGAGCGGGCTCGCCTGGTCGACCTCCTGCGCTTCCAGGTGGCCGAGATCGACACCGCCGCGATCGTCGACCCGACCGAGGACGAGCAGCTCGAAGCCGAAGAGGAGGTCCTCGCCGGCGCGCTCGAGCATCGGGAAGCGGCGGAGGCGGCCCTGACCTCGCTGTCGGGGGACGGCGGAGCCGTGGACGGGCTGGGTGCGGCAATCAGGGCCCTGGACGGGCGGGCGCCGTTCGCGCCGGTCGAGCAGCGGCTGCGAGGCCTGGCCGCGGAGCTGGCGGACGTGGCCAGCGACCTGCGGGCGACGGTGGAGCTGATCGAGGAGGACCCCGCGCGCCTCGAGCAGGTGCGATCGCGCCGGAAGCTGCTCCACGACCTGCGGCGCAAGTACGGCGACACCCTCACGGAGGTGCTGGCGTTCCGGGAGGAGGCCAGCTCCCGGCTTGACGCGCTCATGGCTCGCGAGGCCACTGCTGCCCGGCTGGAGGCCGAGCGGCAAGCGGCGTGGGCGGCGGTGACCCGGGCCGAGCGGGCCGTCGGCCGGGCCCGCCGGCGGGCGGCGCCGGCTCTGGCCGAGGCGGTGCAGGCCAACCTGCGTGAGCTGGCCCTGGCGAAGGCCCGCCTGGAGGTACAGGTGGGCGACGATCCGGGCGATGAGGTCACCATCCTGCTGTCGACCAACCCGGGCTCACCGCTCCTTCCCTTGTCGAAGGTCGCGTCGGGCGGTGAGCTGGCCCGCACCATGCTCGCGCTGCGACTGGTGCTCACCGAGGCCCCCGACACGCTGGTCTTCGACGAGGTCGACGCTGGCATCGGCGGGGAGGCGGCCACGGCGGTCGGCAGAGCACTGGCCGCGCTCGGCGATCGTCACCAGGTGCTGGTGGTCACCCACCTCGCACAAGTTGCCGCCGTCGCCGCTCGGCACGTCGTGGTCACGAAGCGGGTGCAGGGGGAGCAGACCTCGACCACGGTGCGTGAGGTGGGCGGCGAGGATCGGGCCGTTGAACTGGCCCGGATGCTTTCGGGTTCGCCAGACTCCGAGTCGGCTCGCCAGCATGCCCGGGAGCTGCTCGGCTCGGTGTGAGCTACGCCGGGCGGTCGGTGCCGCGTCGGTCGGTGACCTACCTGGGGTCGGGACGTGCTGCACCGAGACGCACCGGGATGCACCGGGTTGTCGACCGAGCGCGTTAGGGTGAGGTCCCGTCCTGGATGACGCGGCCGAGGAGGACGGGGCAGTGACGAAGCACATCTTCGTGACCGGCGGGGTGGCCAGCTCGCTCGGCAAGGGGCTCACTGCATCCTCCCTCGGTCGCCTGCTGCGTTCGCGAGGGCTGCGGGTCACCATGCAGAAGCTCGACCCGTACCTCAACGTCGACCCGGGCACCATGAACCCGTTCGAGCACGGGGAGGTGTTCGTGACCGACGACGGGGGCGAGACCGACCTCGACCTGGGTCACTACGAACGCTTCGTTGACGTGAGCCTGTCGCGGGACTCGAACGCCACGACCGGCTCGATCTACTCCGCGGTGATCGCGGCGGAGCGTCGTGGGGACTACCTCGGCAAGACCGTCCAGGTGATCCCCCACATCACTGACGAGATCAAGCGGCGGATCACCCGGCTGGCGGGTGACGAGGTCGACGTCGTGATCACCGAGATCGGCGGCACGGTCGGTGACATCGAGATCCTCCCCTTCCTCGAGGCCATCCGGCAGTTCCGCCTCGACGTGGGCCGCGAGAACGTGTGCTACGTGCACGTGACCCTGGTGCCGTTCATCGGGCCGTCGGGCGAACAGAAGACCAAGCCCACCCAGCACTCAGTCACTGAGCTGCGCAGCCGGGGCATCCAGCCCGACGCCATCGTCTGCCGCAGCGAGAGCCCGATCTCGGCGGAGCTCAAGCGCAAGATCTCCAACCTCTGCGACGTGGAGGTGGGAGCGGTGGTCAACGCGGCCGACGCCCGCAGCCTCTACGAGATCCCCCTCGTGCTGCACGAGGAAGGTCTCGACGAGGTGGTCTGCAAGCTGCTCGGGTTCGGCGACCGGGACGTCGACCTGTCGTCGTGGGAGATCCTGATCGACCGGATCGAAAACGCCACCCGGCCGGTGCGGGTCGGCATCATCGGCAAGTACGTGAGCCTACCCGACGCTTACCTGTCCGTCGTCGAGGCACTCAAGCACGGCGGGTTCCACCACGGGGCGGCCATCGAGATCGACTGGATCCAGGCCGAGCAGGTTGAGGGGCTGCTGGCCGATGGGCGGCTGCGGGACCTCGACGGGATCGTCATCCCCGGCGGCTTCGGCGAGCGGGGAGTCGAAGGCAAGATCGCGGCGGCCACCTATGCCCGCGAGCACGACCTGCCGTGCCTCGGGCTGTGCCTCGGGATGCAGGCCATGACGATCGACTTCGCTCGCAACGTGCTCGGCTTGGTCGATGCCAACTCGAGCGAGATCAACCCGCAGACCCCGCACCCGGTGATCGACCTGATGGAGAGTCAGCGGGACGTGACCGATCTGGGCGGCACCATGCGCCTCGGTGCCTACCCCGCCATGCTGCTACCCGGCTCGCGGGTCGCGCAGGCGTACGGCAAGGAGGTGATCTCCGAACGCCATCGCCACCGGTACGAGTTCAACCCGAAGTACCGAGCGAAGTTCGAGGGGTCAGGCTTCGTCTGCTCGGGCACCTCGCCGGACGGTCGGCTGGTCGAGTTCATCGAGCTCGCCGACCACCCCTTCTGGATCGGTACCCAGGCCCACCCGGAGTTCAAGAGCCGGCCCGACAATCCTGCCCCGCTGTTCCGCGAGTTCGTCGGTGCGGCGCTGGCCCGCGCCGAAGGCCGGAACCCGCATCTGCTCTACCTCGACGACGAGCGGATCGCGGGCACCGTCTGATCCCCGTGCCCGGCCCCGGTGGCACCGGCTTCCGTTCGTTGGGGGAGCGGACCCTGTACGAGGGCTCGGTGATCTCTTTGGCCATCGGGACGTTCGAGGCTCCCGACGGCCATCGTTTCGAGCGGGAGATCGTCCATCATCCCGGAGCGGTGTCGGTGGTGGCCCTGCACGACGACGGCCGAGTGGTGCTCCTGCGGCAGTTTCGGGCGCCGCTCGGGCGGGAGCTGCTCGAGATCCCGGCGGGCAAGCGCGACGTCGAGGGTGAACCGCCGGAGGTGACGGCGAGACGGGAGTTGGAGGAGGAGACCGGGTTGCGCGCCGGCTCGCTCGAGAAGCTGGTGACGTTCCACAACTCGGTCGGCTTCTGCGACGAGCATTCCCATGTGTTCCTGGCTCGGGGTCTCGAGCAGGTGGCGGTCGACCGGCAAGGTGTCGAGGAGCGGCACATGACCATCGAGCTCGTCGCCCTCGACGAAGCCCTGGCCATGATCGACGCTGGCGCGATCACCGACGCCAAGACCGTCATCGGGCTGACCCTCGCTGCCCGCCGCCTTGGCCGCTGATCCTGCACCCGCACCGCCTCCACTCCCGCTCGAAGCGGAGGAGTTCCTCACGTGGCTCGTGGCTGAGCGAGGTCGATCCCCCAATACCCTGGCGGCCTACCGGCGAGACCTGCGGGCCTACTGCGGCTGGCTGGCCGAGCATGCGGTGGCACTCGACGGCGTGGCCGAGCATGACATCAACCGCTACGTCGCCCACCTGCGCGATCTTGGCCGAGCACCCTCCTCGGTGGCTCGGGCGCTGGTCGCGGTGCGGGCTCTGCACCGGTTTCTGGCTGAGGAAGGGCATCGGGAGGGCGATCCCGCCGCGGTCGTGGACGTGCCCCGGGTGCCCCGGGGCCTCCCGAAGGCGCTCACGGAGGCGGAGGTGGAGCGCTTACTGGCTCAAGTGGTCGGGGACGAGCCTCCCGCTCGCCGGGATCGCGCGATCCTCGAGGTCCTCTACGGCACGGGAGTACGCATCTCCGAGCTGGTCGGGCTGTCGCTCGGGGACCTCGACCTCGAGGCGGGGCTCATGCGGGTCTACGGAAAGGGGGCGAAGGAGCGGGTCGTGCCCCTCGGTCGCTTCGCTCGGGCTGCACTCGTGGCCTGGCTGGGGCCTGACGGGCGGGAGCGGCTGCTGCCCCAGCGCTGGTCCCGCCGTACGGATGCCGACGCGGTGTTCCTGAACCAGCGCGGCGCGCGGTTGTCGCGTCAGGGCGCGTGGGGAATCGTGCGTCGTTACGGGGTGGCCGCGGGCCTCGGTGCCCGCCTCACACCCCACGTGCTACGTCACTCCTGTGCTACCCACATGCTCGATCACGGTGCGGACATCCGCGCCGTGCAGGAGCTGCTCGGTCACGCCTCGATCAGCACGACCCAGGTCTACACACTGGTATCCACGGAAAGGCTGCGCGCCGTGTACGAATCGGCGCATCCACGCGCCAGGCTCGAGACGAGGGACTAGCCTGGTAGATCATGAGCCCAGACGCCGACCTGAGCAGTGAAGCTGAGACGACGATCCGTGCCGCGCTCGATGCCGAGGCGGCGCAGCTGCGCGCCCAGATCCGGGAGCTCGGCCGGGACGAGTCCTCGCTGCAGTTCGACGACAACTTCGCCGACAGCGCGCAGGTGGCGGCGGAGCAAGGGGAGTACCAGACCCTCGCCGCGCAGCTGCGTGACCAGCTCGCGGACGTGGAGCGGGCCATCGAGAAGCTCGACGCAGGCACCTACGGGCGCTGCGAGGTGTGCGGCCAGCCGATCGGTGAAGCGCGGCTCGAGGTGATGCCGGCCACGAGGTTCTGCATCGAGCACGCTGGCTGACGCCCCGGGCAGGGTCCGTGGCGCGCCCGATCCACCTCGCTCGCCGGTTCTTCGGATCACTTCGGCCTGGCGGCCCGCGCCGGTCGGACGCCGAGTGGGCCGAGCGCTGGTTGCTGCCTGCGGAGCGGGATCTCTGGCGGAGGATGGGCAACGCAGATCGGCGCCATGGCGTCCGAGTCGCCCGCCGAGTGGAGACGATGCTGGGTGCGGGTGCCACCCGCCCGGTGCTCGCCGCCGCGCTCCTACACGACGTCGGCAAGCTCGACGCCAACCTCCGCACCTACGGCCGGGTGGTGGCGACGCTCTCCGGGGCGGTCGTGCGGCGAGATCCGGAGGTGATCGGCGACTGGACCCGGACCCGCGGCTTCACCCGTCGGGTGGGCCTGTACCTCCAGCACGATCGACTCGGCGCCGACCTGCTTGCGCTGGCGGGTAGCGACCCGCTCACTGTCGCCTGGGCCCGGGAACACCACCGACCACCGGACGAGTGGACGGTTCCCGCCGAGGTAGGTCACGCCCTGCGGGCCGCCGACGACGACTGACGGATCTGGATCTCGTTCCGCTCGGTCGCGCTGCTCTGGGAGCCCAATCCGTCGCAGTCGGTCGTTCTGGCAGGTCAAACGCGTGCTGGGG
>NZ_DAIUCK010000083.1:0-14586 GCF_036846205.1 Rhabdothermincola sp.
GTGTTCCGCAGCGGCGGCGGTACCGTCGGGCGCACCCCATGGATTCCCCTCCGACCCAACGGTGCCACGCCACGGACCCCCCGGTTCCAGACACCAGGCGTGCTCGCCGGGCCCGCATGCTGTGGTGGGCGCTCGCCCTCGCTACGGTGCTGCTCGCCATCGCCACCGTGGCGGCCTTCACCGCGCCGGGAGACAGCGGGGTGACCCGCCTGGATCCGAACGCACCGGCACCCATCGGTCTGGCAGGGCGGGACGTGACCGGCCAGCGGGTGCCGGACGTGTCGTTCGAGCGCTTCGACGGGGGCACCGGTTCGTTCACGGACTACGAGGGCGCACCCCTCGTGGTCAATTTCTTCGCCTCCTGGTGCACCCCGTGTGTCGACGAGATGCCCGAGTTCGAACGGGTTCATGCCAGCCTCGGAGACCGGGTGACGTTCCTCGGGCTGAACGTCACCGAGCAGCAGGCCAGCGCCCGGACGCTCATCGCCCGTACGGGCATCACCTACGACACCGGGCGCGACCCCGCCGGTGACCTGCTGCGAGCCTTCGGTGGGGCTGCGATGCCCACCACGGTGTTCGTGCGAGCCGACGGCACGGTGGCTCGGGTGCATGCCGGCAAATTGGACGCCACGGAGCTCCGGCGGATCATCGACGAGGAGCTCCTGTCGTGATCGACGCGCCGGTCGCGTACGCGTTCGGGGTCGGCATGGTCGCCACCTTCAACCCCTGTGGCTTCGCCATGCTCCCGGCCTACGTCTCGTACTTCCTCGGGTTGGAGAGCTCCCGACCCACCACCGACGATCCTCCGCAGGCGAACGTGCTTCGAGCGCTCGCGGTGGGAGCGGCGATGGCCGCGGGCTTCCTGGTCGTGTTCGGACTGCTCGGCATCGTGCTCGATCCGGTCCTCGACGCGGTGCAGGAGCGGTTGCCGTGGCTCACGATCCTGCTCGGTGCGGTACTGGCCGGGCTGGGCGTCGCCCTGCTGGCCGGCCGTACGGTTTCCCTCAACCTGCCGAAGATGGCGAGAGGCGCCGATCGCCAGGAGCTCTGGTCGGTGTTCCTGTTCGGCATCTCGTACGCCCTCGTGTCGCTGTCGTGCACCCTGCCCACCTTCCTCGCCGCGGTCGCCGGCGTGTTCGACACCGCCAACGCCGCCTCCGGGATCGCGGTCTTCCTCGCCTACGGGCTCGGCATGGGACTCGTGCTCATGGTCCTGACGCTCGCCACGGCACTCGCTCGGCAGGGGATGGTGCGGCGCATGCGGTCGTTCCTCCCGTACGTGAACCGGGTATCCGGCGCGCTGCTCCTGCTCGCAGGGGTGTACGTCGCCTACTACGGGTGGTACGAGCTGCGGATCCGTTCCGGTGCCACCGGCGGCGGCGCCGTAGCCGGCTTCGTGTTCGACCTCAACGCGCGGGTCAGCAACTGGATCCAGCAGGTGGGGCCGGTGCGGATCGGCCTGCTGCTCGCCCTGGTGATCGCTGCCACCGTGACCGCCGCCCTCGCCCGGCGTTCACGAATCGACCAGGGGTCGTAGCGACCGGTCACCCGTCCACGCCCTAGGGTGCCTCCCATGGACCTCCGGATCATGGTGGAACCTCAGCAGGGAGCGACCTACGACCAGCAGCTGGCCATGGCTCAGGTCGCGGAAGCCGAGGGCTTCGAGGGCTTCTTCCGATCGGATCACTGGCTGAAGATCCCCGGTCTGAGCGAGACCGCTCTCAACCCCGGCCCCACCGACAGCTGGGTCACCCTCGGTGCCCTGGCCCGCGAGACGTCCCGTCTCCGGCTCGGCACGCTGGTGTGCTCGGTGACCTTCCGCCTCCCGGGGCCGCTCGCCGTCGCGGTGGCCCAGGTCGACCAGATGAGTGGGGGACGGGTCGAGCTGGGGCTCGGAGCCGGCTGGTACGGCGACGAGCACGTGGCCTACGGCATCCCCTTCCCCGCTCTCGCCGACCGCTTCGACCTGCTCGAGGAGCAGCTCGAGGTCATCACGGGTCTCTGGCACTGCCCGCCCGACTCGCAGTACACGTTCGAGGGCCGCCACTACGGCGTCGTCGGCTCGCCGGCGCTCCCGAAACCACTCCAGGTCAACGGCCCACCGATCATCATGGGTGGGTTCGGCGAGGTGCGCACACCCCGCCTGGCAGCCCGCTACGCCGCCGAGTTCAACGTCCCCTTCGCCCCCATCGAGGTGTTCGTGGCCCAGCGCGAGCGGGTGCGGGCCGCGTGCGAGGCCGCCGAGCGTGACCCCGACTCGATGCGCTTCTCCGCCGCTCTCACCGTGTGCTGCGGCGAGGACGACGAAGACGTGGCCCGCCGGGCCGGCAACATCGGCCGAAGCGTCGAGGAGCTGCGCGAGAACCACCTCGCCGGTCGGCCCGCTGAAGTGCTCGATCGGATCGCCAACTACGCCGAAGCCGGCGCGGACCGCATCTACCTACAGGTCCTGGACTTCGACGACCTGGACCACCTGCGGCTCCTCGGGGAGCAGGTCCTGCGCCTGCTCCCCTGAGCAGGGCGGTCAGCCGCCCTGGCGTGACGAGCCCTCACAGCCCGAAGGTGAAGGCGGTGCGGGTCCCGAGCAGCCCCAGAGCGACACCGGCGCAGAGGACCGCGGCGTCGGCCAGCGCCAGCGCCGCGCCGGGCCGGAGGGACCGACCGAGCCGCTCACGCGCCCCGAGCGTGGCGTGCAGCAAGCCCAGCACCAGGAACGACCAGTCGGCGACCCTCCACACCGGGCTCTCCCAGCGGGCGGCCAGCCGCACCGCATCCCATCGGGCCACGTCGGGAACGATCAGCCAGGACACCAGCTCGACCGGCGCCAGCAAGGCGAGCGCGATGGCCGAAGCCCGGACCAGGTGCCAGCTCCACGGCGCGACCGGCCCCTCGACCGGTGGGCTCACCGCTGACCTCCGAGTGCCGGCCAGAGGATCACCAGGCTCGCGGGGACGCCCAGCGCCGCGGTGAAGAAGACCGCGGCCAGCCGGGCCGCCAGATCGACGCGCGCCACGTGCCGAGCTCCATCGAGCACCAGTCGGCGCAGCCCGTCGAGGGTGTGGAACAGCGCGGACAGCACCACCAGGCACAACACAGTCCGCCCACCGAGGGTGCCGGCCAGCCGCCACAGCCCGTTGAAGATCGAGACGTCGAACCCCGCTGCTGCGATCGCCGCCGACCAGATGAGGACCCATCCGTAGATGACGAACGCCGCGACGGTGGCCGGCCCCGACGGCGACGGTCCCGGCGGCGACGGCGGCTCCGTCACGGCTCAACGGGCCTCGATGACGGTGCCCCCTCGCAGGTAGGGGGCGAGCACGTCCGGGAGCACCACCGATCCGTCCGGCTGGCGGTAGGTCTCGACGAGCGCGGCCCACACCCGCGGCACCGCGAGCGCCGAGCCGTTCAGGGTATGGACCATCTCGGTTCGCTTCTCTCCGGTCGGGCGGTAGCGGATGTTGGCCCGCCGAGCCTGGTAGTCGCTGAACCACGACACGGAGGAGACCTCGAGCCAACGGTCGACGCCCGGGGCGTACACCTCCAGATCGAACGAACGGTGGTGGGACTGCCCGAGATCACCGGTGCAGATGTCGAGGACCCGATAGGCGAGGCCGAGAGCGGCGATGGTTCCCTCGGCTCGGGCGAGCAACTCCTCGAGCATGGCGGGTGCCTGCTCGGGCGTCGTGTAGGCGAGGATCTCGACCTTGTCGAACTCGTGGACCCGCAGCAGGCCCCGGGTGTCACGCCCCGCGGACCCGGCCTCCCGCCGGAAGCAGGGCGTGTAGGCCATGAGCCGCATGGGAAGGTCCTCCTCAGCGAGGATCTCGTCCTTGGCGATCGAGGTCAGCGGCACCTCCGCGGTGGGGATGCACCACAGGTCGTCGCGCTCGACGTGGTACGCATCGTCGGCGAACTTGGGAAGCTGGCCCGTCGCGGTGAGGGTCGAGGACGAGACCAGGCTGGGCGGGCGCACCTCTTCGAAGGCATCGGCGTTGCGATCGAGCGCGAGCTGGCAGAGGGCCCGAGCCAGGGTGGCCCCCTGCCGGCGGAACATGGTGAACATGGCGCCGGAGATCTTCACCGCCCGTTCCAGGTCGAGGATGCCGAGCTGGGTACCCACGTCCCAGTGGGGAACCCGCTGGTGCTCGGCATACCCGTGCGGATCGAACCCCTCCATCCGGACCACCACGTTGTCCGCGTCGCTACGGCCGTCGGGCGCCTCATCGGCCGGCACGTTCGGGATCCGCAGGAGCAGCCCCCGCAGTTCCTGCCCGACCGCGTCGGCTTCGGCGTCGAGCTGGTGCTCACGTTCGCCGAGCCGGCGGCTCTCGTCCTGGAGCGCTTCGGCTTCGGTGGTCCTGCCGTCTCGATGCAGTGTGCCGACCTGCTTGGAGAGCTCCTTCACCCGGGACCGCAGCTCGTCACGCTCACCCACCAGCTCCCGCAGGCGAGCGTCGAGATCACGAACCCGCTCGAGCTGCCCGGGGAGCGAAGGGTCGTGCCGTCGCTCCAAGGCCGCGAGAACGGAGTCGAAGTCGGTGCGTACTCGGCGGACGTCGAGCATGCTCGCAGAAGCTAGCCGCGCCCCGCGGGGACACAGCCATGCGCACCGTAAGGACTCCGAGCGGGGCTAGCTTCCGCAACGTGGCAGCGCAGCCAGGACCGGAACAGGCCGTGGAGGTCACCGAGCTGGTGGTGCGCTTCGGTGACACGGTGGCCGTCGACGGGCTCTCCTTCGACGCCCCGATGGGCGCGGTGACCGCCCTGCTCGGCCCCAACGGTGCGGGCAAGACCACCACGGTTGAGACCCTCGAAGGGTTCCGGCGGCCCGACGGGGGCGAGGTGCGTGTCCTGGGCCTCGACCCGGTGCGGGACCATCGCCGGCTGGTTCCACAGATCGGGGTGATGCTCCAGGAGGGTGGGGTGTACACGGGCATCCGCCCGATCGAGATACTGCGGCTCTACGCCAGCTACTACGAGCACCCCCACGACCCCGGCGAGCTGCTCGAACAGGTCGGACTCGCCGACCGGGCCCGCACCACGTGGCGACACCTGTCCGGCGGTGAGCGCCAGCGCCTCTCGCTGGCGCTGGCGCTGGTGGGTCGGCCACGAGTGGTCTTCCTGGACGAGCCCACGGCCGGCATCGATCCCGCGGGACGCCAGATCATCCGTCGGGTGGTGGCCGAGTTGCGTGACCAGGGCGTCGGGGTGCTGCTCACCACCCACGACCTCGATGACGCGCAGCGCCTCGCCGACCGGGTGCTGATCATCGATCGCGGCCGGCTCCTCGCCAGCGGCACGCCGGCCGAGCTCATGACCGCGGGCCAGTCCCCCGAGATCCGCTTCGCTGCGCCCAGCGGCCTCGACACGGTTGCGCTCAGCGCTCGCCTGGGCTCGACGGTGGTCGAGGAGCAGCCCGGGGAGTACCTGGTGTCGGCGGAGGCCACCCCCGATACGGTCGCCGCACTCACGAGCTGGTTGGCCGAGCACGGCATCCCCCTCGGCGACCTCCGTGCCGGGCGCGGCACGCTCGAGGACGTGTTCCTGCGACTCACCCGGGAGGGTCGGCCGTGAACGCCTACCGGATGCAGGTGCGCACCGAGCTGATGCTCAGCCTCCGCCAGGGCGAACAGCTCCTGGTCAGCGTCGGCATCCCACTGCTGATCCTGGTGTTCTTCTCCCTGACCGGCGTGCTGCCCATCCCCGAAGGCTTCGCGAAGACGGTTGACTTCCTCGCGCCAGGCGTCCTGGCACTGGCCGTCATGTCCAGCGCCATGGTGAGCCTGGGGATCGGTACCGGCTTCGAACGCCAGTACGGCGTGCTGAAACGCCTCGGCGCCACGCCTCTGGGACGCGGCCGGCTCGTCGCCGCCAAGATCTCCATGGTGCTGGTGCTGGAGCTGATCCAGGTCGTGGTCCTGGTCACGGCAGCCCTGGCGCTCGGCTGGCGGCCCAGCGGGAGCATCATCGCCGCCCTGCCGGCGTTCGTGTTGGGAACAGCCGCCTTCGCGGGGCTCGGCCTCCTCCTCGCCGGGACGCTGAGTGGAACGGTCAACCTGGCAGCGACCAACGGTCTCTACCTGCTGCTGCTCCTGCTGGGCGGCATGGTGGTGCCGGTCGACCGGCTGCCGAGCGGGGTGCGCGCCATCGCGGAGGTGCTTCCCGCCGCGGCGTTGAGCGAGACCGTGCTCGGGGCGTTCAGCGCCTCAGCGACCGCCTCCGCGAAAGCGTGGGCCGTGCTCGCCGCCTGGGCGATCGCCATGCCGCTGGTCGCGGCCAGGTCGTTCCGTTGGGAGTGATCGGGTTCTCGATCCGGCCGGGCGTCCTCAGCCTCGGCTGATCATCTCGTCACCCGCCCAGAACATCCGGAACATCGCCATGACCGCGAGGTAGACAGAGATGGCGAGGATCAAGCCGGCAATGAAGAGGCGGTTCAGCAGTGGCTTGTCGAACTTGAGGTGCATGAACACCCAGGCCACGGTGAAGAACTTGATCGCCATCAAGACCATCAGGGCGGTGATGATGCCGACGTTGCTCTCGTGGCCCCAGCTCCACACGGGGAGCTCCGGCCAGACATAGGTCGCGATCTCCACCGCCGTGACGACGGCGAGGAACACGGCGGTCATCACGTAGAGCCGGTCGCGGGGGTATTCGGCCACCGCACCGTCGAGGACCTGGGTGGGGATCGGCTGATCGGTCGGTTCCGGCGTCACCGCGGCCATGGCATGAACTCCTACGGGATCAGGTAGACGACGGCGAAGATGAGGATCCACACGACGTCGACGAAATGCCAGTACAGACCGACGATCTCGACGGTCTCCGATCGATGCTCCGGCAGCCGCCCCCGCAGGGAGAGCAGCACCAGCGAGACGAGCATGATGATGCCCACCGTCACGTGGACCCCGTGGAAGCCCGTCAGGGTGTAGAAGGCCGAGCTGAATCGGCTGGTCGTGTAGCCGAGCCCCTCGTTGTAGAAGACGGTGAACTCGTAAACCTGACCGGCGATGAAGGTGGCTCCGAGCAGAGCCGTGCCCACCAGCCAGACCCGCAGCCGGTGATGGTCACCCCGCTCGATCGCGGACACCGCCAGCACCATCGTGAGCGAGCTCATCAACAGCACGAACGAGCTCGCGGAGGTGAACGGGATGTCGAACACGTCATGTGGCCCTGGGCCCGAGCCGGGGAGCGGGTGCTTGTAGAGCAGATAAGTGGTGATCAGACCGCCGAACAGCAGGCACTCGGAAGCCAGGAACAGCCACATCGCCAACTTGGTGTTGGAGATGCCGGTGTTCGTGGCGTGATCGGGGTGGGCGACCGGCGCGTGAGCGTCCCGCTCGGCGAGGAGTTCGCGGTGGTGGGCGACGATCTCAGCCAACGGTCTCGGCCTCCTGCTCGTCGACCGCCGCTGCGACCGCAGCGGGCTCCCGGGTGGGCAGCTCGGCGCCCTCGAGGGTCTCGTCGTCCGGACCGTGCGCCTCGCCATGAGTGGCATCCGGGTCGTCGGGCGGCTCCATCGCCCAGCCGTAGAGACCGGCCACGACGACCAGTCCACCGATCAGGCAGAGCCACCACGTGTAGAGCAGCCCGTAGCCGATGATCGGCAGGCCGAGCGCGGTGACGAGCGGCCAGTAGGAGGGGGAGGGCAGGTGCACGCCTTTGCCGTCGCTGTGCTGCACCACGTCGTCGGTCTCCGCAATCCGCACCAGGTTGCCGTTCTCGTCCTCGCCGTACTTGCGGTACCAGAAGTCGTCCACCCGCTCGATCGTGGGAATCGGATCGAAGTTCCACTCGGGTGTCGGGGAGGGCACCATCCATTCGATCGTGCGGGCATCCCACGGATCGGCCCCGGGGGGCGGCAGGTCCTTGGCACGCTTGCGACTCAGGAAGATGTTCACGATGAAGAGCAGGACGCTTGCGGCGATGGTGAAGGCCCCGATCGTCGCCACCTTGTTCCAGATCTCGAAACCGAAGCCCGCGTCGTACGTGTACACCCGTCGGGACATGCCCTGGAGCCCGAGCACGTGCATGGGTGCGAACGTGAGGTTGAAGCCGGCGAGCAGCAGCCAGAAGTTCGCTTTGCCGATGCGCTCGTCGAGCATGTAGCCGAACACCTTCGGCCAGTAGAAGTAGAGCGCACCCATGAACCCGAAGAAGGCGCCGCCGAAGAGCACGTAGTGGAAGTGGGCGACGATGTAGTAGGTGTCGGTCTGCTGGGTGTCGGCCGGTGCGATCGAGTGACTGACGCCGGACAGCCCTCCGAGGGTGAACATGAGGATCAACCCGATCGAGAACAGCATCGGGGAGGTGAACCGGAGCTTCCCGCCCCACATGGTGGCGGTCCAGTTCAGGATCTTCACCCCGGTGGGCACGGCGATGAACATCGTGGTCAGCGAGAAGGTCGTCACCGAGATCGGACCGATGCCGGACACGAACATGTGGTGGGCCCACACGCCCCAGCCCATGAAGCCGATGGCGACACCGGAGAAGACGATGAACGGGTAGCCGAAGATCGGCTTGCGCGAGAACACGGGCAGCATCTCGGAGACGAGGCCGAACGCCGGCAGGATCATCAGGTACACCTCGGGATGCCCGAAGATCCAGAAGAGGTGCTGCCACAGCAACGGGTTCGCGCCCTGCGCCACGTTGAAGAAGTTGGCATCGAAGAGCCGATCGAACAGCAGCAGGAACTGCGCGGTCGTGAGGACGGGGATGGCGAACAGCAGCAGGAACTGCGTGACCAGCGTCATCCAGGTGAAGACCGGCATCTTCATGAGCGTCATGCCGGGCGCCCGCAGGTTGAGCACGGTGACGATCAGGTTGATGGCGCCGGTCAGCGAACCGATGCCGGTCATGATGAGGCCCAGGTTCCAGAAGTCGATCCCGTGGCTCGGCGAGTAGAGCACCCCGTTGTTCGGTGCGTACATGAACCAGCCACCGTCGGCGCCGCCACCCAGGAACCAGGACGTGTTCAGGAAGATGCCACCGACGAGGAAGCACCAGAAGCTGAAGGCGTTGATGCGCGGGAAGGCGACGTCCCTGGCGCCGATCTGCAGCGGCATCAGGTAGTTGGCGAACGCCGCGCCCAACGGCATCACCACCAGGAAGACGGCGGTCGTGCCGTGCATCGTGTACACCTGGTTGTAGGCATCCGCCGACAGCAGCGTGCCGCGCGGGGACCACAGCTGCGCCCGGATCAGCAGAGCCTCGCTGCCCGCGATGAGCAGGAAGAAGAGCGCCGCGGCGCCGTACATGATGCCGATCTTCTTGTGATCGACGGTGGTCAACCAGGAACGCCAACCCCGCTTGGGCTTGGGGCGCTCGAACACACCGATCGGATGGAACTCCACCTCGGTCGGCTCGCCTGAGGGCAGGGCGAGCGGGCGGGACTCAGTGAGGGACATGATCTTGCTCCGGGACGGCGGTGTCGTTCGTCATGTGGGCGCTACTTCAAGGTCTCGAGGTACGCGACCAGTTCGTCGATCTGCTGTTCGCTCAGGCCGAGGTTCGGCATGCCCCGTTGCTGCGTGGCGGCAGCAGGCTTCATGGCCGGCGGGTTCCGGAGCCATGCCTCGAGCGTCACCCGGTTGACCGGGTACGCGCTCGTTCCCCCGAAGAGCGCGTCACCAGGATCACCGGGCGTCGACACGTCTGTCGGGTCCCCCGGCGTCGGAACGGGTGCACCGGGCTGCTGGGGGTAGTAGAGGTTGAAGATCGAGCCGGCGAACGTGCCACGGGTCATGAGGTGGGTGAGGTCCGGTGCGACGCCCGAGAGCAACGGTGGCGGTGTCTCCTTGGCCTTCTCGAACTTGCCGTTCACGACGTGGCACTGCGCGCAGAGGTTGCCGAACTGAGCCTCACCAGCAGCGGCGAGGGACCCCGGCTCGGGTGAGCGGGCAGGACGTTGCTGATTGGCTACCCAGTCGTCGAACTGGGCGGGCTCCACCGCGCGCACCACCATCCGCATGTTGGCGTGCGAGAGGCCGCAGAACTCCGTGCACTGCCCCATGTACACACCCGGTTGATCCGCTTCGATCTTCCAGTAGCTGTCCATGCCCGGCACCGCGTCCTTCTTGCCGTTCAGGGCCGGGATCCAGAAGCTGTGGATGACATCGTGCGAGCTGATGGTCAACGAGACCTCCCGCCCAGCGGGGATGACCAGCTCGTTCGCGGTGGTTATGTCACCCTGACCGTCGTAGCTACCGTCGCCGTCGATGTCGTACTGGTAGCTCCACCACCACTGTTGCCCGTACACGCGCACCGCCAAGGCGTCATCGGAGCGTTGCTCGAGCTTGATGATGGTGATGACGGTGAACACCGCGATCGCCGCCAGGATCAGCGCTGGCAAGGCCGTCCAGCCGACCTCCAGCACGGAGTTCCCGTGCACCTGGCTCGGCATCGGGGTGTCGTCGTCGCGGTCCCGGAAGCGCCAGGCGATGTAGAGCACCGCCCCGAAGACCGCGACGAAGATGACCCCGGCCACGCCGAACACCGGCGCGACGAGGTTCTGGATGGTCTGGGCATTGACCCCTTTCGGGGCGAGCGTGGTCAACGGCTTGTCGTCGTTCCGGAAGACGGCGACGATCAAGGCCACGTACAGGACGGCGACGATGGTGAAGGACGCCGTTCCGAAGACCTTCAGAAAGAGCGAGCGACGGGGCATTCAGTCTCCTCGACCTGTCGAGACGCAGTGTCCCCCGGCCAGCGGGCGCGTTGCCAGCTCGGCGGGCGGAGCGGGGGCGCAGGACCGAGGCATCATGCGTCGGCTCCTCGGAGCTCAGCGACCACAGGACCGAGGCTGCCCTCGCCCTCACCGCTCGTCGAGTGGGCGCCGCTCTCCGTGATCGCGCCATTCTCCTCGCCACTGTGATGCTCGAAATCACGTTGGCCCTGCACGGCCGCCACGATCCCACCGACGATCACGGCGATGGCGGCGAAAAACAGAAGCAGCGTGATGGCGTTCCTGCTGATCTGCGGGCGGGCGGCGATCAGCGCCGTGCCGAGGAGAAACACCGCGCCGACGCCCGCGAAGACCGCGACCGAGGCGGTCTCACTGACCGCCAGCAGCACTCGCGAGAGGGCGAGAACCACGATGGCGATACCGATCGCCGCGAGGATGGGGACCCGGAACGGCTCGATGAAGCGCTGGTAGATCTCACGGTTGACCTCGTCGTCACCCGTGGCCCGCTCGGCCCAGGCGCGGAGCATCCACACGCCGATGACCGCTGCCGACAAGCCCAGACCCGCGAGCGTCACGTACTTGTTGGTGATCTGCCCGATCACCAGGATGCCGACCGCGAACGCTCCCACCATCGGGATGAAGTTGGCTCCCGACGGGGCGCGGGTCAGCGGAACGCTCTCCGCGTGCAGGACCTGTGCTTCTGCCTCGGGGTCGGCGTCGCGGAAGGCGATGAGCAGCACCGCCATGGCTGCTGCCACGAACGTCAGCGACAGCAGCACGGTGTAGGTGAAGTGGTTGCCGACCCCACCCTTCCAGCCGATGGACAGCGGCCCGACGATGGCATTGATGACGGACTGGCCGCTGGTGAACGCCTGGGTGAGCGCGCCCAGCCAGCCGAACACGGCGAGCGCGGCGAAGAACCGGAACGCCGTCGTGAACATGCGGGATCGGACGAAGGAGAGCATGGCGCCTACTTGGTGATGTAGATCGCGTACCAGAGGATGGCGTATGCCACGACCATGGCGTGCCAGAACAATGCGGCAGCGGAGACACCGTCGTGCTGGCGGCTCGTCTCCCGGCCGCCGAGCGCCCGGAACGCCATCACGGCCGTGAAGATCATCGCGGCAACGACCATGGCGAGGTGTGCTCCGGTGATGGTGTAGACGAGCACCGCCTGCTGGTTCGCGATGACATCGAACTTCATCAACGTGTAGAGGTACGACTGCATGTTGATGTACGCGATGCCGAACACGAACGTGAGCCCGAGCGCGAGGTAGGTGTTGACCCGATCATCACGGGCCACCGCGTAGACCGCCCACTGCATGGTGATGGCGGAGGCCAGGAGAGTGAAGAGCATGACGTTCGGCTGCTGGAGCGGGATGGTCACCCCTTCGGGCAGCCAGGTGTCCCCGGCCTGGAGCAACTCCGCTCGTCGGGTGAGGTAGATGCCGAGGAGTCCCCCGAACAGCATCAGCGCTGCGGCGGACGCCAACCCCGATGCCACCATCAACACCCGCGGCCGCTGGAGCGGAGGCGCCGGTGGGAGTGCATGCGTGACCGCCATCAGGACCCAGCCTCCTTGACGTCGAGCAGCGGTTCGGCGGACTCGACCCGCGGGAGCTCGCCGAAGTTGCCCGTGGGTGGGGGTGAAGGGGTTGCCCACTCCAGGGTCTGCCCACCCCACGGATCGTCCTCCGCCCGGGGCCCACGGCTGGCAGCGAGCACGTTCAACCCGGCGAGGAGCACGGCGACGGCCAACAACGCGGCGCCCGCGGCGGACACCAGGTACAGGGCGTCGGCCGCGTCCGCCAGCCGGTCCCAGCGGTTGGCGAAACCGAGGACACACAGCGGCAGCCCGGCCAGTACCGAGCCGGCGAAGCCCACCAGGACCAGGATCTTGCCGAGGCCGTCGTTGGCCAGCCGGCCCGTGACCTTCGGGGACCAGAAGTGCAGCGCGGCGATGGCGCCCACACTCACCGCGCCGACGACGAGCGCCAGCAGCCCCGTCTGGAAGGCGTTCGCCAGCGGGAGATCGAGGCGGTCGTTCGGCTGCAGTCGCAGCGGACGGATGACGTAGAGAGCGCTGCCGAGGGCCGCCAGGATCAGGACCAGGGCAGCGAGCAAGCCGCCGACGCTGGCGGTGGTGATCCGGGGCCGGCCCTGCATCATCGTCGTGGCCCAGCCGGCGACCAGCAGCAGGAGCGGGATGAGCAGCACCACGCCCACCACCACGAACAGGACCTGTTCCCAGACGTCCTCGTTGAAGTAGGGCTGGGCGAACGCGCCGAACGACAAGACCCCGAAAGCGCCCACCGCGGTCAACATGAAGCCTCGGTTCCGCTGCCGGACTCCGGCTGAGGTGGCGACGATGTCGCCGAGCGCGCCGAGCACGGGGATGGCGAACGCGAACACCTGAGGCTGCTCGAACAGCCAGCTGAGCTGTGGCCACTGGTTGAGCGCGACCCCGAAATCGGTGGGCCGACCGAAATGGTGGTCGACGTAGATCAACAACACGTTGGCAAGGAACACCGGCAGGCTGACCAGCCAGATCGCACCAGCGACGAACATCCCCCACGAGAACATCGGGACCCGGTCGAGGTACATGCCCGGAGCCCGGAGAGCGACGATCGTCGTCATGACGCAGATCGAGGCCAGGAGCAGTGCCGCGGTCGTCACACCGATCGCCAGGTAGGCAAGATCGACACCCTTCGGGCGCCCGCCACCGACACCACCGTTCACCGAGTAGGCGATCAGGAGGAGCACCGAGCCGAGCAGCCACGTCCAGAAGGCGGCGGCCGCAGCGCGCGGGAAGGCGATGGTGGACGCCCCCACCTGGAGAGGCACCACCACCGTCGCGACACCGACGAGCAACGGAATGGCGAACAGCAGGACGAGGCTCAGCCGCCCGAGTGTGAAGATCTGCGAGGTGGTGTCAGCACCGAGGACGTCGGTGCCAGCAGCGTCGAGGGTGACCAGGCCCTGGAGCACCCAGGCCACGATGCCGAACAGCAGGGCGAAGCCGATGTAGAAGCGGCCCAGGGTTTTGTGGTCGCCAGTCCCGAGCACCACCGCCACCGCCGGGTACTCCTCGCCGGTGTCCCAGGGGTTGGTGTGCGTCTCGGTGGCGGTTTCGGGTCTGGTCTCGGTGATCGCCATCTCAGTTCGTGAGCTCGCGACGGTGACAGCCGTGCACCTCGGCACACGGGCGTCGGCGTCAGGGCGCGAACGCCTCCTCCCGGAACGACAGTACGGCTCGGGACTCTACACACCTGCCAATCGGGGCAAAAAACGACCGGAACCGTGCCTCGTGGCCCGCTGCGTCGCGGCGCCCGCTCACAGGCCGAACCTGACCAGCACGTCCACCGCGATCGCCGCGAACAGCAGCGTGACGTAGGAGATCGAGAACGAGAACAACCGCATCGCCACCGAGGGTGACTCGGTGCGCAGCACGCCCACGGAGAGCCCGGTGAACAGGGCGCCGAGGACGACCGCGGCGATCGTGTAGATCGCCCCCATGTCCGCGACCGGAGCGAACACCAGCGTGAGGACCCAGACCGCGACGGCATAGATGACAATCCGCACCGCGGTGGCGTGGAGTGAGCGGACCGCCGGCAGCATGGGCACCTCCACCGAGGCGTAGTCGTCGCGGTAGCGGATGGCCAGGGCCCAGAAGTGTGGCGGCGTCCAGAAGAAGATGACACCGAACAGCACGAGAGGGGCCCAGGAGAGCTGGTTGGTCACCGCGGACCAGCCGATGAGAACCGGAGCGGCGCCGGCCGCGCCGCCGATGACGATGTTGGTGGTCGAGGTGCGCTTGAGCCAGAGGGTGTAGACGAAGACGTAGAAGAGGCAGGCGGCGAGGGCGAGCACTGCGCTCAGCAGGTTCACGAACCCCCACAGCCAGAAGA
>NZ_DAIUCK010000084.1:0-14583 GCF_036846205.1 Rhabdothermincola sp.
GTGCCGGTTGGGGAGAGAAACGGGCAAACGCTAGGTTCGCCACCGCATGACGGCACGGACGCTCGACGGGGAACTGGTCGCCTCGCTCATCAAGGAACAGCTCGCGGCGCGCATCGCGGTGCTCGCCGAGCGAGGCATCCGGCCGGGGCTGGGCACCATCCTCGTGGGTGACGATCCACCCTCGGCCAACTACGTGGCCATGAAGCACCGCGATTCCCAGGCGCTCGGCATGGCCTCCTTCGAGGTGCACCTCGGTGCCGACGCCACCCACGACGAAGTGCTCACCGCGGTGCGCCAGTTCAACGCCAATCCCGAGGTCGACGCGTACATCGTCCAGTATCCGTTCCCCCCGCACCTCGACTACGAGGCCATCCTGCTGGAGGTCGACCCCGCCAAGGACGCCGACGGCCTGCACCCGGTCAACCTCGGCAAGCTGGTGCAGGGCATCGACGCCCCGCTGGCGTGCACCCCGGCGGGCATCCAGCGGCTGCTCGAGCACTACGAGATCCCGATCGCCGGGCGCCACGTGGTGATCGTGGGCCGGGGGCTTACGATCGGCCGGCCGCTGGCCAACCTGCTCTCCCTCAAGCGACCAAACGCCAACGCGGCGGTGACCGTGGTGCACACCGGCATCGCCGACCTCGCCGCGTACACCCGCCAGGCCGACATCCTCGTCGCCGCCGCCGGCTCACCGGGGCTCATCACCGCGGAGATGGTCAAGCCCGGTGCGGTCATCGTCGCCGCTGGAGTGAGCTTCGAGGGGCGCAAGCTGCTCTCCGACGTCGCCGACGAGGTGGCGGAGGTCGCCGGGTGGTTGTCACCCCGCATCGGTGGAGTCGGCCCCATGACCCGGGCCATGCTCATGTCGAACACCGTGGATGCCGCCGAGCGGCGAGCCGGTCGCTAGCGTCCCGCCGATGCCCGAGTCCTTCGCCGCTGCCACCGCGGTCACCCCGTCGCCTGGCGTGCCGGGCCGGTTCGATGTCCACATCCCTCCCAGCTGGTCGACACCGGGCGGGGTGCACGGCGGCATGCTCGTGGCCGCCGGTCTCCGCGCTGCTCGGGAGGCCACCGACCGGCCGGAGTTGGCGATGCGCCTGGCGCACGCGGTGTTCCTCGCCCCGCCGAGCAACGACCTGTTCTTCGACGTGGTCTCGTTGCGGCAGGGCAAGCGCAGCGCGCACGTGCGCGTCACCGGCACCTGCGGGCAGCAGGACCACGCCGCCATCGACCTGACCGTCGTGTTCACCGCGGATGGGGAGTCCCCGGCCTGGCTGGATGCTCGGCATCCCGACGTGCCGTCGCCTGAGCAGCTGCCGAGCGAGAGCGGCTTCGGTGTGCCCGCCCACGGCGGCCCGATCCCCCCACCGCCGCTGTTCGACCACCTCGACGTCCGCTCGGTGATCGGCATGGTGCCGTGGGCCGAGGGCTGGACGCCCGACCAGCCGGCGCGCCACGTCCGCTGGAACCGCTATCTCGAGACTCCTCGGTGCCCGGACGGTTCCATCGACCCCCTGGGGCTGCTGCCCTTCGCGGACCTGCCGGGCCCGGCGGTGTGGGTGAAGGGCCGCCCCGGGGAGATGCCGATGTTCTTCCTCTCCCTCGACCTGTCGATCAGCTTCCTCGAGCCGGTCCCTGAGGAATGGGTGCTCACCGACATCCGGGCCAGGTGGGTGGGATCGGGTCATGTCTACGCGGAGACCGACCTGTGGTCGGGTGGCCGGCTGGTCGCCACCTCGACCCAGACGATGCTTCGTCGCATCGTCCCCTGACCACCTAGCCTCTCGTTCGTGACGTACATCCGGGACCTGCTGGCGGCCGGCCGCACCTTCTCGTTCGAGTTCTTCCCCCCGAAGACCGACGAAGCCGCCCGGGAGCTGGAAAAGACGCTCCGCGAGCTCGAGCCCCTGCATCCGTCCTTCGTCTCGGTCACCTACGGCGCGGGTGGATCGACCCGCGATCGCACCCGCGACATCGTCGTGCACATCGAACGTGACACGACGATGACCGCGATGGCGCATCTCACGTGCATCGCGCACACCCGCGAGCAGCTCTCGCAGATCATCTCGGAGTACCAGCAGGCGGGGGTCCGCAATCTGCTGGCGCTGGCCGGCGACCCACCGGCGGACGTGGACGACTACCCCCATGACCTGCGCTACGCCTACGAGCTCGTCGAGCTGATCAGGGAGCACGACGACTTCTCCATCGGGGTGGCGGCGCACCCCGAGCTGCATCCCCGCTCGCCGGACCGGGAGAGCGATCGCCGGCACCTGGCCGAGAAGCTGGCCCTGGCCGACTTCGCCATCACCCAGTTCTTCTTCGAGCCGGAACCGTACCTGCGCATGATCGACGAGCTCGATGCCCTGGGATGCTCGAAGCCGGTGATCCCCGGGGTGATCCCGGTGACGAACGTGAAGCAGGTGGAGCGTTTCGCCCAGCTCGCCGGGGCAGAGTTCCCCCGGCATCTCGCAGCTCGCTTCGAAGCCGTCGCCGACGATCCGGCCGCGGTGCGGGCTATCGGGGTGGAGATCGCCACTGACCTGTGCCAGCGGCTGCTGGCGGAGGGTGTGCCGGGCGTGCACTTCTACACACTGAACCGCTCCCGCGCCACCCGCGAGATCTACGCCAACCTGGGCCTCGGCGCAGGAAGTGGCGAGCAGCCCTGACCGGCCCCGGTCGGCAAGGGGTTGGCCGGAGAGCTGACCCGGCCGGGCGCCCACACTTGTCTTGAACTTGTCTTGCCCCGTCGGCGCTGCCGCCGGTAGCCTCGGCTCATGGCCGACAAGATCACCCAGAACGCCGACGGTTCGCTCAACGTCTCCGACCACCCGATCATCCCCTTCATCGAAGGTGATGGCACGGGCGTGGACATCTGGCCCGCCGCCCAGGCCGTCTTCGACGCGGCGGCGGCCAAGCACGGGCGCCGCATCGAGTGGAAGGAGGTGCTGGCGGGCGAGAAGGCCTTCAACGAGACGGGTGACTGGTTGCCGCAGGAGACGGTGGAGGTTTTCCAGGAGTACCTCATCGGCATCAAGGGCCCGCTGACCACACCGGTGGGCGAGGGCTTCCGCAGCCTCAACGTGGCCCTGCGCCAGATCCTCGACCTCTACGTTTGCCTGCGGCCGGTGCGCTGGTTCCAGGGTGTGCCCTCGCCGGTCAAGCGTCCCGACCTGGTGGACATGGTGATCTTCCGGGAGAACACCGAGGACATCTACGCCGGCCTGGAGGTGAAGGCAGGCACGCCCGAGGCCGCCAAGCTCATCGACCTGCTCCACGACGCCTTCGGGTGGACCATCAAGCCCGACTCGGGGGTGGGCATCAAGCCGGTGTCCGAGAGCGGGTCGAAGCGCCTGATCCGGGCGGCGATCCAGTACGCGGTCGACCGGGGTCGCAAGAGCGTGACCCTGGTGCACAAGGGCAACATCATGAAGTTCACCGAGGGCGCCTTCCGCAACTGGGGCTACGAGCTCACCCGCGAGGAGTTCGCGGACGTGGCCGTGGGCTGGGACGACTGCGGGGGCAACCCCGGCGATCGCATCCTGGTGAAAGACGCCATCGCGGACATCACCCTCCAGCAGGTGCTGACCCGACCGGACGAGTTCGACGTCATCGCCACCATGAACCTCAACGGCGACTACCTCTCCGATGCACTGGCCGCACAGGTCGGCGGCATCGGCATCGCGCCCGGCGGCAACATCAACTACGTCACCGGCCACGGCATCTTCGAGGCCACACACGGCACCGCCCCCAAGTACGCGGGCCAGGACAAGGTCAACCCCGGTTCGGTGATCCTCTCCGGGGTGATGATGTTCGAGCACCTCGGTTGGGGCGATGCCGCAGCTGACATCGTGGCCGCCATGGAGCAGACCATCTCCGAGAAGATCGTCACCTACGACTTCGCCCGCCTCATGGAGGGTGCCACCGAGGTCAAGACCAGCGAGTTCGCGGCCGCGATCGTCGATCGTCTCTGAGCGGCGACGCGCCGCCGGCCTGCCCGTCGCCGGCGTGGCCGGTCAGCCGGTCAGCCAGGTCTGGGTCAGGCGGGTGACCATCGAGAAGCTCCCCGGGCCGCCCATGGGCCAGGAGGCCTGCCCGTCGGGGAGCGGGCCGTTGGTGATGCCCCGCACGCTGGTCGACGCCCCGATCACGGGTTGCGAGTAGTCGAGCCAGACGTAGGGGATGTCCTCGGCGAAGCGTCGCTGCACCTCGTCGTACGCGGCCTTCCGCTCGTCGACGTCCTGGGTGGAGCGAGCCCGGGTCAGTGCGGCGTCGGTGGCCGGGTCCTCGTGGCGGGGGAAGTTCAGGCTGATCGAGCCCACCGGCGCGGAGGTCTCCGAGAGCCACCAGACCTGCTCGTAGTCCGGGTCGGGGGAGCCGAACTGGGCCCACAGGATGGCCTGGTAGTTCCCGAGCACGCCGTCGAGGATGTAGGTGGAGGCCTCCACCTGCTTGATGTCGACCCGCATGCCCACCTGCTCCCAGGCGGCCTTGAGGAACTCGCCCTGTTGCCTGGCGGTGGAGGTCGCCCCGACCGAGAGCGTGAACGAGAGCGGTTGGCCGGTGGCTTCCTGGTAGGCGGCGACCTCAGCCCGGGCGCTCTCGAGGTCGAAGGCTGGGAGCCGGATGTCGCTGTACCACCTCGAGCCAGGCCGGAACAGCGTGTAGGCGGGCTGGGTCACCCCCTCGGCGATCACGTCGACCCAGGATCGGGCGTCGGTGGCGGTGGCGATGGCCCGGCGGGCGTGGAGGTTGTCGAACGGCGGCGCGGCGAGGTTCAACATCACGAAGCTCACCTCGGTCTGGCCGTGCTGCTCGACGAGCTGGATCCGCCCCTGGCCGGCCAGGTCCCGGAGCCGCTTGACCGAGGTGGCGGCGCTGGTCCAGGTCATGTCGACGTCGCCGGTCTCCAGGGCGTTGACTCGTTGCGAGTCGTCGGTGATGGGCCGGAAGACGATCCGGTCCAGATAGGGGAGCGGCTGCCCGGCCTCGTCGCGGCGCCAGTAGTCCGGGTTGCGCTCCACCACCAGCTCTTTGTCCGGGGTCCACGACACGAACCGGAACGGGCCGGTGCCGATCGGGTGGCGGCTCGAGTCGGGGTCGTCGAGCTGGGCGGGGGCGGGCACCGCGCCGGCTTGCCCGGTGAGCACCACCGGGAACGACGACCACGGCTCGCGCATGGTGACCACGACGGTCAGCGGGTCGGGGGCGGACACCCCGCTCACGGGCGCGATGGCGTTACGGGTCAACGGTGACTGCTGGTGCCCTTCGATGGCCCGGATCACGGCGCCGGCGTCGAGGGGCTGGCCGTTGTGGAACCGCACGCCGGGACGCAACCGGATCGTCCACTCGGTGAAGTCCGCGTTGGGGACGAACGCCTCGGCGAGGTAGGGCACGGCCATGCCCTCCGCGTCGTAGGCGGCCAGGGGATCGAAGATCGTGAGACCCACCTCGGTGCCGTCGCCCGCCCAGCGGTTGACGGTGGGGTTCCAGCCGTCCGACTCGCTGGCCAGCGCGTAGCGCAAGGTCCCCCCCGAGCGCGGTGGTCCCTCGCTGGGCAGTGTGACGTCGGCTCCCGCCCCGGCGGCGGCGGCGGTCGTGCCGTCGGTCGAGCCGCCGCCACAGGCCGCGACTCCCAGCAGCAGTGCCAGCACGAGCGCGGCCGGTACCGCGCGGCGGGCCCTCCGATCCGTCCCCATGGTTCCCCCTCGGTTCCGGTGAGCAGGAGCATCATCGCACCTGCCGGGGCCCTCCGCCGGTCGCGACGCGGGAGCGGGGCGCGGATCGGGTCGAGATGCCAGACTGCGGACGCTGCCGGACGAGGAGGTTCGTGAGGGCATGGTGATGGGGAACCGCCCTGAGGTGCGCACCGCTCCTGCCCCCATCGCGCTGGTGGACGTGGTGGGCCTGGCGCAACAGTCGATCAACGCCTTGGCCCGGGTGCCCTTCCGCCGCCCCTGGCAGGGTGTGGGCACTCTCATGGGCAACCTCGGGGCGTCGGTCACCCGGGAGGTGGTCCGGACCTTCATGGGCTACTCGTCGTCGTTGCCCATCGATGAGTTCCGCTCGATCGAGCTGCTGCTCGACTCGTTGTGCGGGCTGGTCATGCCCCCGGTGGTCAGCGCCTTGGACGTCGACACCGAGGAGGCGAGCGTCGGTGGCGTGCCCGGGATCTGGTACCGGCCCCGCGCCGGGCGGCCGCCGGCCACCATCCTCTATCTCCACGGTGGCGGCTACATCGGCACGTCGCCTCGGATGTACGCGGCCTTCACCGCCACCTTGGCCCGGGAGACGGGATGCGAGGTCTTCGTGGCCGACTACCGGCTGGCACCCGAGTTCCCGTTCCCGGCGGACGTGGAGGACGCGCTGCGCGTGCTCGAGGCGTTGGTCGCGGACGGCATCGAACCGGATCGCATCTTTCTGGCCGGCGATTCGGGCGGCGGAGGCGTGGCCAGCACGGCCATGCTCACACTGGTGCGGTCGGCGACCGGGCAGGTTCCTGGCGGGATGATCCTGTTCTCGCCGGAGGTGGACCTGAAGCTCGACGAGCCCTCGGTCACGGAGAACGCGCCGTTCGACGTCCTGCCGTGGAACATCCCGACCTCGGCCTACCTGCACGGCTTCGATGCCAGCAGCGAGTTCGTCTCACCGGTCAACGCGAACCTGCGCGGCTACCCACCCACCTTCGTCGCCTGGGGCGACGAGGAGATGTTCCGGGACCCGATCCGCCGGTTCGTGGAACGTCTGGCGGAGGCCGGAGTCGATCACGTGGCGATGGAAGAACGGGGGATGTTCCACGTGTTCCCGATCCTCATGCCCTGGGCCGACCAGAGCCGCCGGGTCTATCGGGCGGTCCGGGACTTCGTGCACCAGCGCTTGCCGGGCGTGGTGTCGACGACGCCGCCGGTGGGGCCACTGCGGTCTCCCGCACGCTGAGCGCCGGCGCCGAGCGCTTCCTCGACTCCCGGGGATCCCGCAGTGGCCCGCTGCCGATTACCTAGCTTCTTGACCAACATAGTGGGAAATGTCTAGTGTGCGAGACCATGCACGAGCTGGTGTTCGTCGCCCTGGCAGGATTCGCGGCGTCGTTCGTCGACGGCGCGCTCGGCATGGGCTTCGGCCCGACGTCGTCGACCATCCTGCTCGGTGCGGGGTTGAGCCCCGCCACCACCTCGACCACGGTGAACCTGGCCAAGGTGGCGACGGGCGTGGCCGCGGCGGTCTCCCACTGGCGGTTCCGCAACATCGACCACCGCCTGGTGATCCGGCTGGCGGTCGCCGGATCGCTGGGCGCGGTGATCGGGGTGACGGTGCTCGCCAACATCGACGGCAAGACCCTCCGGCCGATCCTGGCCGCGATGCTGGTGGTGGTGGGGCTGCGGATCCTGTTGCGCTTCAGCCGCCCGCTGCCGGACGCCGACACCCCGCGGGAGGGTGTCGACGACTACGCCCACGACCCCCCGAGCATGCCGGCGTTCGACCAGCGCGGGACCGGGCTCGTCGCCGCCGCGGGTGGGGTGACCAATGGGCTGGTCGGCGCCTGGGGGCCGGTGGTCACGCCGTTCCTGCTGCACCGGGGTCTACGGCCCCGCTTCGCCGTGGGCTCGGTGAACACCGCGGAGGTCGCGGTGGCAGCGGTCTCGGCCGGCTCCCTGCTCGGCGCGCTGGGAGGTGGAGGTCTCGATCCCGGCGTGATCCTGGCCATGCTCGGGGGTGGCGTCGTCGCCGCCCCCGTGGCCGCCCTTGCCATCCGCTTCGTCCCGGCGAGGGCGATGGGCCTGGCGGTGGGAGCGGTCCTGCTCCTCACCAACACCCGCGAGCTCGCCGACTGGGCTCACCTCTCCACCGGGCGATGGGTCGCCTACTTCCTCGTCCCGGTGCTGGTGGCGATCGCCGCTCTGGCCCCTCGCTGGTGGCCGGGGCGCGCCGCCGAGCCCACGTCCTGAGCGCGAGGTATCGGGCGGCCACGCCGCCACGTCTCACGGCGCCGGCCCGGGGTTGTTGATGGCGACACCCCGTCGATATGTTGGCGACACCACGTCGACAACAAGGAGGTGTGCAGGTGTTCCTCGCACTGCGAGACCTGCGGGTGGCCAGGGGACGGTTCGTGCTGATCGGCTCGGTCATCTCGCTGGTGGCGCTCCTGTCGACCCTGCTGTCGGGACTGGCCACCGGCCTGGTCGACGACGGGATCTCCGGCTTACGAGCCCTGCCGATCTCACACCTGGCGTTCCAGCGCGGGGCTGAGAGCTCCTTCAGCCGCTCGGTGCTGGGCCCCGACGCCCTGGCGGCCTTCGAAGACGTTCCCGATCTCCGGGCCACGCCGATCGGGGTGTCGTTCGTGAACGCCTCGTCGAGCTCGGGCACCAGCGTGGACCTGGCCCTCTTCGGGGTGGACCCCCACGGCTTCCTCGCCGAGGAATCCGCCGGGGCCGCCGAGGCCGACCCGAAGGCCTCACCGCTCGACGGGGGGCTGGTGCTGAGCGAGGAGCTGCAGGGCAAGGTGGCCCTCGGTGACAGGCTCGAGATCCTCGGTACCGACCGGTCGCTGCCGGTGGTGGGTTTCACCTTCGGCGGAACCTACGGCCACGTGCCCATCGCCTACACCGGCCTGGCCACCTGGCAGAGCCTCGTCTACGGGCAGGATCCACGAGGGCGGTTCTCCGCCATCGCCCTCCAGGCCGACCGGCCGTTCGACGCTGCGTCCCTCGACGCCACCGCCGGCACCGACACGGTCACCAAGACCCAAGCCTTCAACGGTTCGCCCGGCTACAGCGCGGAGACCGCGACCATGACCCTGATCCGGGGGTTCCTCCTGGTGATCTCCGCGTTGGTGGTGGGCGCGTTCTTCACTGTGTGGACCGTCCAGCGGACCCGCCAGATCGGCCTGCTGAAGGCCATGGGAGCCTCCAACGGGTACGTCGCGCGCGACGCCCTGGGGCAGCTCGCAGTGGTGCTGGCAGCCTCGATCGCGGTGGGCACGGCGGTGGGCCTCGGTCTCGGCAGCCTGGTGAGCGAGGACGTGCCGTTCAGCCTGGCGGCCGGCTCGGTCGGCGCGTCGTCCCTCGCTCTCGCGGTGGCGGGTATGGCAGGCAGCCTGGTGGCGTTGCGGCGGCTCACCCGCATCGACCCGGCCATCTCCCTCTCGGTGGAGGCGTGACGATGGAAACCAGCGCTCTGCAGCTGTCCGGTGTGGGCGTCGACGTGCGCGATGGCGACGAGACCCTCACGATCCTCGACGGGGTCGACCTGAGCCTGGAGCGTGGCCAGCTGGTGGTGATCACCGGCCGGTCAGGTTCGGGGAAGTCGACCCTGCTCTCGGTGGCCGGCCTGTTGCGCCGCCCGTCGCGCGGTGAGGTGATCGTCGCCGGGCAACCCACCAGCGCGCTCGGGGTCCGCCAGCGGACCCGCCTGCGACGGGACCACGTGGCCTTCGTGCACCAGAGCGCGCAGCTGTTCCCCTCCCTGCGAGCGGTCGAGCAGCTCGAGCTGGTGGCGCACATCCACGGTCGGCTCGACCGGGCCGCCCGCCGCCGGGCCCGGGACCTGCTCGGGGAGCTCGGCCTGGGCGATCGCCTGCACCACCTCCCCTCGCACCTGTCGGGTGGCGAGCGCCAGCGGGTGGCCATCGGGCGGGCCCTGATGGGCCAGCCCTCGGTGGTGCTGGCCGACGAGCCGACCGCAGCGCTCGACCCCGAGCGCTCCCGACAGATCATGGAGGCGCTCGCACAGGAGACTCGCCAGCGGAAGGTGGCCACCCTGGTGGTGATCCACGACCCCGCCCAGCTCGACCTCGCCGACCGGCGCCTGGAGCTGCGCGATCACCGGCTGCACGACGTGACCGTCGAGACGGGGTGATCGGTGCCGCGCATCACCGGACCCAGCATCGCTGCCCACGTGGCACACCAGGAGGAGGCGGTGGTGCGGGCCGCGACCGAGCTGTTCGCCGAGCGGGGATTCGCCGCGGTGACCATGGCCGAAATCGCCGAGCGGGTCGGGCTGGCTCGCAGCTCGCTGTACCGGTACTTCCCCGACAAGGACCACATCCTGCTGGCGTGGTTGCGGCGCGAGAACGCCGCCCTCGTGGAGCGCAGCGCGGCGATCGCCCGCTCCGAGGGGCCGCCCACACTGCGTCTGCGGCGTTGGCTGCGACTCCAGCTCGACTACCTGCTGGAGCCCGATCACCAGCTCTTCACCCGGATCGCGGTGAACCTCGGTGACCTCCGGCCGGAGGTGTTCGAGGCGGTGGTGGCCGAGCACCGGCGGCTGTACGCCACGGTGGAGCCGATCGTGGCCGAAGCGCTCCGCGCTCGCGGCCGGGGGCGAGCCCGGCGGGATCCCGCGCTCGTGTCCTCGTTCGTCGTGGGGCTCCTGCGGGCCGCCGGGGACGCCCTCGGGCGGGGGACGCCGGTCAGGCAGGTGCGGGCAGAGCTCGAGCGCGCCGCGGTGGCGGTGGTGGAGGCGTGAGTCGATCGGATCGCGGAGGCTGACCGGAGCGCTCCCGCCGTCCGGTCTCACCAGCTCGCCAGGGCCAGGTGAGTGATCGCACGAGCAGGCGGCTGGCGGCGGGCAGCTCCCGCCGCCAGCGGTCGTCCAGCCGCACCTGTATGCCTTGGCGCCCACCCGGCACGCCCGGTGCGGGGTTGTGGAAGAACACCGGGCAGTCGGGGGACGCCGTGTCCGGGAAGTCCGAGCCGGCCAGCGCGAGCTGATCCAGCACGGGGGCGAGGGCCGTCTCGGGGTCCGCGCAGAACGCCTCGTAGCTCACCGGCACGTAGCGGGGACCGATCGCGTCGCCGATGCGGGCCACCGTGGTGTGCTGGGCCAGCCAGGCCAGCGCCACCCGGGCGTCCGTGCCGGGACCGGCCTTGCCGCGCCGGCGCACCGAGTTGACCACGCCCCGGGGGTCGCGCACGACGTGCACCACGAGCGTGTCGATCGTCCCCGCGAGCGAGGTCAACACCGCGTCGGTGGGGTTCTTCGACACGTCCACGACCAACCGGGCGTCGTTGGCCCGCGCCAGCACCTGGACGCGGCTCTCCAGGCGGCGGAGGTAGCGAGCTTCGGCGTCGGTGGGTTCGTCGCCGGCGTCGAGCCGGCGGAGCACCGCCCGGGCTCGTCGCCAGCTCCGGTCGGAGGGAGCGACCTGGCGTTGGAGGGCGAACAGGCGATCCAGCTCGGCCGGAGCGAGATCGGTGGCGTCGGCCCACACCGGACAGGCGCGGGTGCGATCACCGCACGCGCAGCGCAGGTCGGGATCGCGGCGCAGCGACCGCCACAGGGAGGTGAGCTCCCCGCCGTAGAGGGCGCCGGGCAGTGCGCCGATCACCCGTCCCACGATGTGCGTGCCCCCTCGCGGGGTGCCGATGACGTGGACCAGGGTCGGCGTCCGTGCGGCCATGGGCGCACCATCGCAGGCGAAGCTGACATCCGGCCCTCCACCGGTCTACGGGAGAGCGAACCTTCGGTGGCGTTCCGGTGCGCGTGATCGCTCGTCCGGGTGAACCTCGGGGCGTACCAGTCGGGGGACGGCGGGGATACCGGTGGCGATCAGTGGCCGTCGCCGAGGTGGTCGCGAATGTCGATGATGCCCCTCCGGCGGGGATCTTGTCCGTTGACGCCCGCTCCGCCAGCGCACCCTGAGCGCCCCCGGCAGGATTCGAACCTGCGACACACGGTTTAGGAAACCGTTGCTCTATCCCCTGAGCTACGAGGGCGGGACTTCCGCGCCAAGCTCCGCGTGAAGCTCCGCGCATCCAACCGGGGTTGCAGGCTACTGCCCTTCCCTTCACGGTCCTGGCGACCAGGCCCACGAACGGTGACCATAAACAAACTAGGTAACAGCCTTTAGTTTGGTTATATTGTAGAAATGGGGTTGGTGGAGCGGATCGCCCAGGTGGAGGCCGACCTGCTCACCCAGCGAGCCCGGGTGAGCGAAGAGGTGGCGCGGCTGCGGGGGCTCGAAGCCGAGCTCAAGGCGTTGCGCGCCGGGCTCGGTGGCGACGCCGGTCTCACGGACATGAGCCGAACCGACGCCATTCTGACGGTCCTCCGACAGGCGTCCGGGACCATGTCCCCGACCGAACTCCTGCATGCCCTTCAGGCCTCCGGGCGGGCCGAGGACCTGCGCAGCGTGACCGCCACGCTCGACTACCTGCTCAAGGCAGATCGGGTGCGGCGACCCGAGCGCGGGCACTACCTGGCGACGTGAACACCTCAGCCCTCTTCCGAGAGCTTCGAGGAGGCCCCCGGGCGTGCGGAGCGAATTCCCACAGCCGGTCGAACTCGACGAGTCGAACGCGGCTCCACCGCCCCAGCAGCCCACGAAACCGCCGACTACCGTCAGAACGTCACCGACGACCAGACCCTGACCCAATATCCATAGTGGAGTCCCCTCGCTGACCGGCCACGTTGGTCGCGCGGCTTTGTCGGCCTAGGGCTGACGGTACTGGTGCTCCCAGTCGATCGGCGGGATGTAGCCGAGGGTCGAGTGAGGTCGGTACGAGTTGTAGCGGCTGATCCAGGCGACGATCGCCAGTCGGGCGGTAGTCCGGGCGGGGAAGCTGTAGAGCGGTGTACGAGCTCTCTCGAGCGACGACCAGGCTTTCTCGGCTACCGAGTTGTCCGGTACACGCCGGTGCGGCCGACCGACTGGGGGGCCATGCCGAGCTCGTCGATGAGCTCAGGGTAGTCCCGGACAGGTACTGCGTAGCTCGGCGAGTTCGGCCTTCTCTCAGATGGTCCACCCGGCCCGCACACCCCGGTTGACGCGTTCCTGGCGGACCCGGTTGCCCAGCGTGCCGTCACCGACCCAGAGCTGACGGGTGACATCGACGATCCTTTGGCCCTCATCGAACGCCATCGTCACCGCGTCACGCTTGAGCCCATCGGTGAAGCTACGCCGCGTCCTCGCGGGCTGTTGCTGCATCGTTGACATCCCAACCTCCTACTCGAGGTGGCCGGTCAGTGGGGGCCCCAGCTGTCGTTGGAGGGCCGCATGGTAGTCACGGTCGAGTCGACGCTCGAGGCCCTGGTGTGTGTGTCTGACCTGTGGTGAGCGGGCGTGGGCGAAGGACCGTCCGGCGGTTGAGCTCGTCGACCTGACCTGCTTCGGCTGGCCGGTAACCCTACGGTGGCGCAAGCACCGGTTCTGGTGCCCGAGGTCGTGGTGCCGGCAAGAGTCCTGGACCGATGAGGACCCACGGATCGCCCGCCTCGCTTGTTGGTGACTGATCGGGCCCGGGGGTGGGCGACCTTGCAGGTCGGCCGTCACGGTCGGGCCGTGTCCAATGTCGCCGGTGCACTCAGAGCGAACCGGCATGCGGTCGGCGACGCGGTGGCTTACGGCCAGGGACTCCTTGCGCGCAGAGCCGAGATCCCGACAGCTGCGTCAGGGCAACCCGACTGGCGCCGCGCGCGAAGGCGACAGCCGGCTCGTTCATCACGTCTCCAGCGCGACCAGAGGCCAACTGCCGCGAGCCGCCAGAGCGAATCCCGGGGTCAGGGGCTAGGGATGGTTCAGCGAGGCGGCTCGGCGTCGAGCCCGCTACCACCCGCTGTGTGACGTCTCTGGCAGCATGGAGTCCGCTCACCCGGTCCCGTAGTCCCGGGTCCGAACCTAGCTGCGGCGGATCTCACTAGTGGAGCGCCCGGAGGTGGCATGGACATCTTCGATCTTCGGCAGCGGGTGGTCGACGACTACTCGAAGTTCATCAAAGGGTTCTTGAAGATCCGTGACCCTCGGATCGACCAGTTCGTCACCCAGGAGCTCGACCGAGGCCTGCTGTGGCCCGAGCCGTGGATCTCGCTGAACCCGAGCTTCGACGGCGGCGTCACGGTCACCGACCTCGTCTCCGAGGGCGTCCTGCGGCCCGATTGCGAACGGATCTTCCGCATCAAGTCCCCCGAGGATCCCGTGGGACGGACCCTGGCCCTTCACCGCCATCAACGTGACGCGCTCGACGCAGCCCAGAGCGGTGACAACTACGTGCTCACAACTGGGACGGGCTCAGGCAAGAGCTTGGCGTACATCCTGCCGATCGTCGACGAAGTCCTGCGGATGAAGGCGGCCGGTGCCGGAGCGAACCAGATCAAGGCGATCATCGTGTACCCGATGAATGCCCTGGCGAACAGCCAGGACAACGAGCTGAAGAAGTTCCTCACGCTCGGGTTCGGCGCCGGCAACGAACTCGTGACCTTCCGGCGCTACACCGGTCAGGAGGACGAGGAACAGCGGCAAGAGGTCCTCGCGAACCCACCTGACATCTTGCTCACGAACTACGTCATGGCCGAGCTGATCCTGACGCGAGTCCACGAGCAGGGCCTCATCCAAGCGGCGCGGGGGCTTCGCTTCTTGGTGCTCGACGAGCTCCACACCTACCGCGGCCGGCAAGGCGCCGACGTGGCGTTCCTGATCCGCCGGATCAAGGAGGCCTGCAAGGCTCACGACCTCCAGGTGATCGGTACCTCGGCAACCCTGGCGTCGGGGAACTCGTTCGCCGAGCAACAGCGCGAGATTGCCGATGTCGCCAGCTGACGTGGACCCCTTCGGCGTTGTCGGTTCAGGTCGTTCGGGTTTGTAGGGTC
>NZ_DAIUCK010000085.1:0-14389 GCF_036846205.1 Rhabdothermincola sp.
CACCACCTCCCCCGCCCGAGACGGTGGTGGTCGTCGTTGACGTGGTGCTGGTGGTCGAGGTCGTGGTCGTCGTGGTGGTCTGGGGAGGCCCGGACGACACGATCAGCCGCACCGTGCTGCCCTTCGGGAGCTCGGTGTTCGCCGGAGGATCGGTGGCGATCACCGTCCCCGCCGGCACGGAGGTCGAAGCCTGCTGGCTCTGGGTGACCCGGAAGCCGCGCTGGCCGAGCGCGTTGGACGCCTCGGCCACGGTCAAACCGGCCACGTCCGGCACCGTGACCGGAGCCGGACCAGCGGACACGACGATCGTCACCGCCGAGCCTCGCTCGGCTTGGGTCCGACCCGGCGGATCCTGGGAGATCACCTGCCCGGCGGGCACCGTGTCGTCCTCACGCTGGCGGACGTCGGGCACGAACCCGGCGCGCTCGATGAGCGACCGGGCTGCAGCTTCCGTACGACCGACGACGTCGGGGACTTCGGCCTTGCCCAGACCCGCGCTGACCCGCAGCGTGACCACCGAGTCACGGGCCGCCTTCGCGCCGGGTGCCGGGGTCTGCTCGAAGACCTGGCCGGCGGGCACATCGGCGTTGGGCTCCTCTCGGATCTCGGAGTTCAGCCCCACGCCGCTCAGGCGGGCCTGCGCCTCCTGCACGGTGAGGCCTCGTACGTCGGGAACGGTGATCTCCTCGCTGCTGCGGCTGAGCCGGAGACCGAGCACCACCAGCACGCCGGCCAACACCAGCAACAGGATGATCATCACGGCCAGGAAGGCACTACTGCGCTTGCGTGGCGGCTCGCTCGGGCCGGCGTACTCGGGCTGCACGCCGGTAGCCGGGCCGGTCGGCGTGCCCGGCCCGCCGACCCCCGCACCGACCTGGGTGGTCGGCACCGCCACGGTCGGATCGCCCGTCACCGCGCCCGCTGCGGACGCCGCCGCCCCGACACCCAGCGCGGCCCCGGCGGCGGCCCTGCTCGCACCGCCGGAGGCGGCGACCGGCTTGCCGTCGAGGAATCGCCGCAGGTCGGTGCGCAGGTCCTCGGCCGAGGGATACCGGTCGGCAGGGTCCTTGGCGAGCAGCTTGAGGTCGATCGCCTCGAGCGCGGGCGGCACCCCCGGGTTGATCGCCGAGGGCGGCTCGGGCGAGTCCTGCACGTGCCGGTAGGCGATCGCCACCGGGGTCTCGCCCGAGAAGGGTGGCCGGGTGGTGAGCATCTCGTAGAGCACGCACCCGAGGGAGTAGAGGTCCGAGCGGGGATCGATGGGCTTGCCTTGCGCCTGCTCGGGCGAGAAGTACGTGGCCGTACCCATCACGGCCCCCACCTGGGTCAGGTTGGCCTGGGTGGCCTCCGACGACGCCGCCTGGGCGATGCCGAAGTCCGCCACTTTCACCTGACCCGTGGAGGTCAACAGGATGTTGCCGGGCTTGATGTCCCGATGGATCACCCCGTTGCGGTGGGCGAACGCCAGCGCGGCCGCCACGTCGGCCGCGATCTCCGCGGCCCGGGTGGGGTGCAGCGGGCCCTCCGTGCGGATGATCTCCGACAGGCTGCGACCCTCCACGTACTCCATCACGATGAAGTAGGTGCCGTACTGCTGTCCCCAGTCGTAGACCGCCACCACGTTCGGGTGGTTGAGGTTCGCGGCTGCCCGGGCCTCCCGGCGGAACCGCTCGACGAAGGTCTCGTCCTTGGCGTACTCAGGGAACAGCACCTTCACGGCCACCGGCCGGTCGAGCAGCAGGTCCCGGGCGAGGTAGACATCGGACATCCCGCCGCGGGCCACCTTCCGATGCAGCTCGTAGCGTTCGTTGAAGACGGTGGGAGCTCGGGGTTCGTCAGGCATGACCGGCCCAGCCTACGTGAGGCCGCGCCGGTGCCGAGCGTCAGCCGCCGGCCTTGACCGCGAGAGCCTGCTGGAGCACGGCTCGTGCGATCGGAGCGGCCACCCGCCCCCCGGTGAACTCGCTCGCGCCGGGCTGGTCAAGCACCACCACGGCCACCGCGACCTGCGGGTCACCGGGCGGGCCGCCGAAGCCGATGATCCAGGTGTGCGAGCGGGGCGGCTCCGTGCCGAGCTGAGCGGTGCCGGTCTTGCCACCCACCTCGTACCCGGGGATGGCCAGGGCGCGCGCAGTGCCGCTGCGCACCACGCCGATCATCGCGTCACGGATGGTGGCCGCATGCTCGGGCGTCAACGGCTGCTTCCAGGTGCTCGGCGCGAACCGGCTCACCACCTGCTGGTTCGCGTCGCGGACCTCGCTCATCACGTGGGGGCGCATCATCCGGCCACCGTTCGCCACCGCCGCGGCGACCAACGCCATCTGCAGGGGCGTGGCCTGGACGTCGTTCTGGCCGATCGAGGACTGCGCGAGCTTGGGAAGGTCACGGGTGAAGTTCGTGGGAAACACCGAGCGGGCGGGAGCAGGCAGATCGATGGGCGGCGCATCGTTGAACCCCCACGCCGCGGTGCCCCGGACCATCTCGTCGGGACCGATGGTCTCGGTACCCATCCGGGCGAACGCGGTGTTGCAGGAGACCTCCATCACCTGGAACAACGTTCCCCCGCAGGCGGAGCCGCCGAAGTTGAAGATGGGGACCTGGGTCTGCGGTGGCGTCCAGCTCCGCTCCACCGGGTAGACGGGCTCCTCGGGGGTGACCCTGCCACTCTGCACGCCCACCCCGGCGGTCACCACCTTGAACGTGGAACCCGGGAAGTAACGATCCTGGTACTGGTGGGCACGAAGCGGCTGCCCCGGCGCGGCGTTGAGCAGCTTCCATGCCTGCTCGACGTCGCCGTGGTCGAGACCGGCGAGGGGGCTGGGGTCAAACGACGGGTAGCTCCAGAACGCGAGCAGCTCACCCGTCTTGACGTCGATGGCGACCACCGATCCCTCACGCTCACCGAGCGCGTCGCGAGCGGTCTGCTGCAGATCCTTGCGGACCGAGAGCACGACGTTGCCGACATTCTCCCGCTGGACGAACAGGTCGCCGAGGCCCCGTAACTGCTGCTCGAGGGTCTGGCCCGAGAGCTGCGCGGCGTACGCCTGCTCGACCCCGGACGCGCCGTACCAGAAGGAGAAGTAGCCGGTCACCTGGCCGAAGAGCTCTCCTTCGGGGTAGATGCGGATCCGTTCGAACTCCGAGTTCGGGTCCGGGTTGTCGATGGACGTGGCGAGCACCGCGCCGTCAGCGGAGAGGATCGATCCCCGGGGCCGGTTGAACTCTTTGCGGATTCGGGCCGTGTTGAGCGGGTGCTCCGCGTACTCGTCGGCTTGGAGGACCTGCACCCAGTTGAGCATGGCGAACAGCGCGACGTAACAGGCCAGCAACCCGATACCGAGGCGGGTGATCTGGCGGTTCACGGTGCACCTACCGACGCCACGACTTCGGGCTTGCGGGCCCGACGATTGCTCTCGTCGGAGATGCGCAGTAGCAGCGCGATCAGGACGTAGTTCGCTACGAGGGACGACCCGCCGTAGGACACGAACGGCAGGGTGATGCCCGTCAACGGCAGGAGACGGGTGACCCCACCAATGATGATGAAGGCCTGCACCCCGATGAGGGTGGTCAGGCCGACGGCCAGCAGCTTCTCGAACGGCTGGTCCGTGCGGATCGCGATGCGCAGACCCGAGCCGATGACCATCAGGAACGCGACCAGCACCAGCGTCGCCCCGAACAGGCCGAGCTGCTCACCGATGGAGGCGAAGATGAAGTCGCTCTCGGCGAGCGGAATGCGCACCGCGCCGCCGAGCCCCAGCCCGGTGCCTGCCAGCCCGCCGGCGGCCATCGCGAAGGCGGCCTGGATGATCTGGTAACCGGTGCCGTCCGGGTCCTGCCAGGGGTCCAGCCAGATGTCGACCCGGTCCTGGACGTGCCCGAAGCGGTGGAAGGAGAACCAGGACCCTGCGAGAAACAGCAGCGCCCCGATGATCAGCCACGACGGCCGTTCGGTGGCAACCCAGAGCATCACGATGAAGAGGGCGAAGAACAGCAACGAGGTGCCGAGGTCCTTCTGGCTGATCATCACCATGAGCGACACCGCCCAGGCGAGAAGCACCGGACCCAGGTACTTCGGTTCAGGGACCCGCACGGGTCCGAGCCGCCGGGGGCTCGAGCGGAGCAGCTCCCGCTTGTCGACCAGGTAGCCGGCGAAGAACAGTGCGAGGACCAGCTTGGTGACCTCGCCGGGTTGGAAGTTGATCGGCCCCAGGCTCACCCATATGCGGGCCCCGAAGCGTTCGCTGCCGAGACCGGGCACGAAGGGCAGGATCAGCAGTACCAGACCGGTGAGCAGGAAGGTGTACCGGTAGCGCTGGAGGTCGCGGATGCGGGGGACGACCAGCAGGGCGGTGCAGAAGGCGACCACGCCGATCGCGGTCCACGTCGCCTGCGCGGCCGCGAAGCTCTCCCTCCCCCGGGCATCGAGCCCGGCGATCACCACGTAGCCGATGCCGTTGAGCAGGGCCGCGATCGGCAGCAGGACGGGGTCGGCTTCCGGGGCGTAACGCCGCACCGCGATGTGGGCCACGAGGAACAGCCCCAGCACGAACAGGAGGAACGGGCCCAGGTTCACCGGGATCTCCGCGGTGGTGCCGAGGCTGGCCAGCACGTAGGCACCCGCGGTGGCGACGACGGCCAACAGCACGAGACCGAGCTCGGTGCTCCGCCGGCGAGGGAAGGGCTCGGCTCGCACGCTCACTGCGGCGGCGGCTCGACCGTGGGCGTCGGTGCAAGCCCGGTGGTGGTCCCGGTTGTGGCGGTGCCGGGCGTCCCCGGGCTGGGCAGGCCACCCGATGGTGCGGGCCGAGCCTGGGCGCGGATGCGATCGACGTACTGCTCTGCTTCGAGCAGCGAGCCCTGCTCCTTGCCCTTGTCGAGCTCCGCCTGCAGCGCCACGTCAAGTTGCTCCCGGGTCAGGTCGGTCGGTTCTCCCTGGAGCTCGGGCTGCAACCAGAGCACCCCACCGGGCTTACCCCGGAAGATCGCGACCTGGTCCCCCTGGAACCCGACGTAGTACGTGCTGGTGCCCGCGTAGATGATGCTGCCCACCGCTGCGCCGATGATCGCCAGGAGCACCACCAGGAACACCGCCACCCGCCAGGTGACCCATCGGGCTCGAGGCGAGGGGGCTGCGCCGCCCGCCCCGGGCCCGTCAGCCGGCCCGCCCGCATCTGCGCCGCCGGGATCGGAGCTGGCCATCGCCGGTTCGCCAACCGCTGCTGCGAGCACCCGGTCACGCCCGTCGACCCGAGCGGCCACGCGCCCATCCGTGGGGGACGCGGCGGGATCACGACCCTGGTCATCGATCACGTCCACGACGATGCAGGTGATGTTGTCCCGTCCCCCACCCTCGTTCGCCAGCCGCACCAGCTCATGTGCCGCGTCGGCGGGATCCGCCAGCCGGCGCAATGTCGACGCGATGCGGTTGTCGTCGACCTCGTTGAACAGGCCGTCGCTGCAAAGCAGGTAACGGTCGCCGACGAACGGCACGATCTCCCACGAGTCCACCATGACCCGCTCGTCGATCCCGAGCGCCCGGGTGAGGATGTTGCGCTGGGGATGGACGGCGGCCTCGGCCTGCGTCAGCCGCCCCTGCCGTTCGAGGGTCGCGACCAGGCTGTGGTCGTCGGTGATCTGCTCGAGCTCGCCGCTGGTGAGCAGGTACAGGCGCGAGTCGCCGACGTTGACCACCCCGAGCAGATCCCGGTCTCCGTCGCGAACCAGGGCCATGGCGCACAATGTGGTACCCATGCCGCGCAGGTCCGGGTCTTCACCGGCCTTGGACACGAGCACCGCGTTCGCCTCCTGGACCGCCTCGACGAGATCTTCGGTGGTGTGCGGACCACCGCGATCCAAGATCCGAGCCCGGAGCTCCTCGACCGCCAGGTGAGCGGCGACCTCGCCGGCCTTGTGACCACCCATCCCGTCGGCGACGACGAACAGCCCGTCCGCGGCGAGCAGGAAGTCCTCGTTCGCCGGCCGGACCCGCCCGGTGTCGGTGGCCGCACCCCAGGCGAAGGCGGTCACCGGAGCTCCAGCACGGTGTTGCCGACCTGGATCCGGTCGCCCTTCTGCACCACCATCGGTCCGGAGACCTTCTGGCGGTTGAGATAGGTGCCGTTGGTCGAGCCGAGGTCCTCGATCAGGTAGCTGCCATCCCTCGTGAACACCCGGGCGTGGAGCTGGGACACGTAGGTGTCGTCGAGGGTGACCTGGCAGCCCGCCGCCCGCCCGATGGTCACCTCATCGCCCAATGGGAAGGTCGTCCCTCTCTGGGCTTCCGGCTCGAGCACGGTGAGCGCCGGTGGGCGGTGCCTGCGACCACGCTTGACGTCCTGCCCGGAGGCTGGCGCGACCGGACCAGGGACCGCGGCGACGGCGCGAGCGGGTGCGCCCGCCGGTGACGGGGCCCGGACTTCCGCCCAGACCGCCCGCAGCACCCGGAAGAAGAACAGATACAGCAGGGCGAGGAGGCAGAGCTTCAGGATGAAGAGCAGCTGCTCGGACACTGGAGCACGAGATTACCGGCGGCCCCCCTCGAACCTCATGACAGGGCGGTTCCGGTCAGGAGGCCTGGAAGCCGATGCGGGTGTTGCCGACCGTCAGCTCGTCGCCGTCACGCAGCTCCCGTTCGCTCACCGGGACCCCGTTGACCCGGGTGCCGTTCGTGGAGCCGAGGTCGATGACCACGAAGCCGTCGCCGCGGGGGCGGATCTCCGCGTGGCGGCGGCTCACGTTGGCGTCGAGGATGGTGATGTCGCATTCGTCGAGCCGACCGATGAGCACGGGGTGCTCGTCGAGCACATAGCGCTCCCCGTTCGGGAGCAGCAACGAGCCGGCGCCGACACCACTGGGACCTTCCTTCATCCGAGAGACGATCGTGAAGGTGCCGGTGCGCAGCGCCGGATCGACCGTCAGTTCCACCGCCACCGGGCCGAGAAACGAGTAGGACTCGTCGCGAGCGTGCTCGCGCGCCGCGTCGCACAGCTCTCGGCAGAGCGTGTCCTCAATGTCGGCGAAGCGCTCGTGGTCCTCGGGGCTCAGGGCGATCGTGAAGTCGTTGGGCACGACGGTGCGCCCCCGGACGTCGACCGAGCGGTTGTCATCCAGCTCGCGGGCGAGCCGGCGACCCAGCTCGATGGGCCGCAGACCACTGCGGAACATGCGGGCGAAGGCCCCCTCCACCAGGTTCTCCAGCTTGCGCTCGAACCCCTTCAGACCCACGCCGGAACGATACCCGGGGACCCGGGCGATGCCGGGTCCGACGTTCGTGAGCGGCCGGTGGGTCGGCTACCCTCACAGACCGTTCACTCGCGCGAGTGGCGGAATTTGGTAGACGCGCAGGATTCAGGTTCCTGTGTCCGCAAGGACGTGGGGGTTCAAGTCCCCCCTCGCGCACTGGACTGCCCCGAGAAGCGCCGCCGACAGGTGGGGGTGGCGCCGGGGTGACCTCGCGAGACCTCACAGCCGCTTGCGGCCAGCGTGAGATCCCGCACACCCACCACTCCGAGGAGCCAGTGGGCTGTCGACGACGGTTCACAGCTCCGACACCGCCGCGCAACCGGATCGGGGTTGACTGACGACGAGCCGCTCCCCTCACCGGAAGGACTCGTCGCATGCAGCAGCCGCATCGCGTGGTCATCGTGGGCAACGGTATGGTCGGGCACCGCTTCCTCGAGGAGCTGGCGGTGTCCAGCGCGATGCACCTGCTCGACGTGACAGTCGTGGGTGCCGAACGCCACCGCGCCTATGACCGGGTGCAGCTCTCGTCGTGGGTGGATCACCGTTCGGCGGAAGCGCTGTGCCTCGTCGAGGACGGCTTCGCCGACGCGCACGGCATCACCGAGCACCTCGGCGACCCCGCCGTGCGGATCGACCGCCGGACCCGGACCGTCCTGACCGCGAGTGGATGTGCCTTCGGCTACGACACCCTCGTCCTGGCGACGGGGTCGAGGCCGTTCGTGCCGCCGATCCCCGGCATCGACTCACCGGGCGTCCACGTCTACCGCACGATCGACGACCTGGAAGCGATCGCCCATCTGGCGGCACAACCTGGGGTTCGCCGCGGGGCGGTGCTCGGCGGTGGGCTGCTCGGCCTCGAAGCAGCCAACGCGCTCCGCAACCTCGGCCTCGAGACCCACGTGGTCGAGCTGGCGGATCGCCTGATGCCGATGCAGCTCGACGCCCCCGCCGCGGCGGCGCTGCGACGCCGCATCGAAGCCCTCGGCCTCGAGGTGCACACGGGTGCCGCGTGCACCGCCATCCACGGCAACGCCGACACCGGACACCCGAGGGCCGTCGAGCTGACGACGGCGGACGACCACCCGGTCGAACTGGCCGTCGATCTCGTCGTGGTCGCCGCCGGCATCCGACCCGAGGACGCGCTCGCCGAGGAAGCCGGCCTCGCACTCGGCGAGCGAGGCGGGGTGCTCGTCGATGCCGAGATGCGCACCACCGATCCCGTGGTATGGGCGATCGGGGAGTGCGCGGCGGTCGAAGGCCGCACCTACGGGCTCGTCGCCCCCGGTTACGCCATGGCCCGCATCGCTGCCGGCCGGCTCGCCGCTCTGGTCACCGCCGAGCAGCCCGACCCGAGCCTGTCGTTCTCCGCTCCCGAGCCCACCACCAAGCTGAAGCTGGTAGGGGTCGACGTCGCCAGCGGCGGTGACGCGCACGGGTCGACGACTGGCTGCCGGTCCGTGGTGTGGGACGACGAGAGCTCCGACACCTACCGCAAGATCGTGATCGACGGTGACCGCCGGATCATCGGTGCGATCCTCGTGGGCGACACCAGTGGCTGGCCCCTCGTGCAGCGCGAACTGTGCGCCCCCACCGGCGGCGTGGATCCCCACGCGCTCGTGCTCCCCGAGGGGCTCACCGGCGTGCAAGCGTACAGCGCAGCGAGCATCCCCCCGGAGGGATCGGTGTGCTCGTGCAACCGCGTCACCCGGGCGAACCTGAGCCGGGCGATCGCCGAAGGGTGTCACACCGTCGGTGACCTCAAGCGCCGGACCAGGGCGGGCACGGGCTGCGGCGGCTGCCTACCCGTCGTCGAACAGGTCCTGGGGGAAGAGCTCGCCGCGGCGGGCATCGAAACCCGCCGGGGCATGTGTGAGCACCTTCCCATCACCCGCCAGGAGCTCGTCGACCTGGTGCGCATCCGGGGCTTGACCTCCCTGGCGGAGGTGGTCACCGCGGCCGGCGGCACGAGCGTCATCGGCTGCGAGGTCTGCCGGCCGGCCCTCGCCTCGGTGCTCGCCTCGCTCGGCAACGGCTACATCCTCGACGGGGAGCAGGCCGCGCTCCAGGACACCAATGACCATGCGCTCGCCAACCTCCAACGCGACGGCACCTATTCGGTCGTCCCTCGCATCCCCGGAGGGGAGGTCACCCCGGCGGGTCTCATCGCGATCGGCGAGGTGGCACGGGACTTCGGCTTGTACACCAAGATCACCGGGGGCCAGCGCATCGATCTCTTCGGGGCGCGGCTCGAACAGTTGCCTTCCATCTGGGATCGGCTCATCACCGCGGGCTTCGAATCGGGCCATGCGTACGGGAAAGCGGTTCGCACCGTGAAGTCCTGCGTCGGCCGCACGTGGTGCCGATACGGCGTGCAGGACTCGACCGCCATGGCGATCGCTCTGGAGCTGCGCTACCGGGGACTACGAGCACCCCACAAGATCAAGATGGCGGTGTCGGGATGTGTGCGTGAGTGCGCCGAAGCCCAGTCCAAAGACGTCGGCGTGATCGCCACCGAGACGGGCTGGAACCTCTACGTCGGGGGCAATGGGGGCATGCGCCCCCGCCATGCCGACCTCCTCGCTGAGGGACTCTCCGACGCAGAGCTGATCCGCACCATCGATCGGTTCCTCATGTATTACGTGCGCACCGGGGACCGGCTCGAGCGAACCGCGACCTGGATCGAGCGCCTGGAAGGAGGGGTCGACCACGTTCGTGAGGTGGTGATCGCCGATTCGCTCGGGCTGGCCGACGAGCTCGAAGCAGCCATGGCCGCACACGTCGCCAGCTACGAGGACGAGTGGGCGGCCACCCTTGCCGACCCGACCCGTCGGGCGCGCTTCACGTCCTACATCAACGCCCCGGACACGCCGGACCCCACCATCGTGCACGTGATCGAGCGTGGCCAGCCTCGGCCACTCCCGCCCGGCGAGCACCCGGGCGCCGGCGAGCGCGCCACCGAGTCGCCGGTGGTACTGCGATGAGCGTTCTCCCACGCTCGGTCGAGCCCTGCCCCCGGTCGGAAGCACTGACAGCCGCCGAGGACGATGACTGCGCCTGGGTCGAGGTGTGCCACCTCGAATCGATCGAGCCCGGACGAGGGGTGCGGGCCCTCGTCGGCGGGTATGCGGTCGCCCTGTTCCGGGTCGACGACGGTGCTGACGCCACGGTCGGGAGAGTCTGGGCTATCGGCGACATCGATCCCTGCACGGGCGTCAGCGTGCTGTCCCGCGGTCTGCTGGGATCGCGATCGGTCACCGGCGGCATCGAGCTCTACGTCGCTTCCCCACTGCGCAAGCACCGGTTCGCGCTGCACGACGGCTCGTGCCTCGACGAACCGTCGTCAGGGGCCGGCGCATGGGCGGTGCGGGTCAGGGATGGCCGGGTCCGGGTGAGCCGTGAACCCGTGGTCGCTCCGAGCTGCCGGCAACGCCGACCAACCCAGGGCACCTGAACGTGTCTCAGTGAATGCTCATGGACGGGCAATCCTTCCGAAATCGTGAGGAAACACCGCTCGACCAGCATGCCTCGCCATGATCAGCTCGACTCCAGCCGTCGACGCTGAAGCCCCTCGCCACGCACGCCACCCGACACGGGGCTTGTGCGACCCCGTTCAGCTGCCGGAACGGCCGATGGCCGGGTACACGGTGGCGGTGACCGCCGACCGGCGCGCCACCGAGCAGGCGGAGCTGCTGCGTCGCCGAGGGGCAGAGGTCCTCCACGGGGCGGTGATCCGAACCCTGCCACTCGGCGACGAGCCAGCCCTGCGCGATGCCACCGCTGCGCTCATCGACAAGCCGCCAGATGTCGTGGCCCTCTCGACCGCTATCGGAGTCCGAGGCTGGTTCGGTGTCGCCGAATGCCTGGGACTCGGCGATGCGCTGTGCCAGGCACTCGACGGAGCAGTGGTGCTGGCCCGCGGTCCGAAAGCCGCGGGCACCGCCGCGAGCATCGGTCTCGAGGTGGACTGGGTGACGCCCGACGCCACCCACGACGAGCTCGTCGCACACATCGCGGTCCTTGCGGCCGACCGTGCCAGCCGGCAGCCCCTTCGGGTCGCGGTGCAGCTCGACGGCGCCGGGTACGCCCTCGCGAATCGGATCCAGACCCTCGGCGTCGATGTGGTACCCGTGCCCGTGTACCGATGGACCCTTCCCGAAGACCCGGCACCCGCGACGCGGGTCATCGGCGCGGTCGCCGACCGATCGGTCGACGCGGTCACCTTCACCTCCGCACACGCCGTGAGCAACTTCGTCGAGCTCGCGGCCGCCGCCCACCTCCTGGACCAGGTGAGAGCCAGCCTCGACCGATCCGTCGTGGCGTGCGCGGTCGGGCCGGTGACCGCTGCTCGGCTGCGAAGCAGCCGTCTGGCGTGCAATCCGATCGAGCCGTCACGCCCGCGCCTCGGCGCCATGGTGCGGGCGCTCGCCACCGCGCTGGGGGCTCGCAGCAGCGTTCTCCGTCTGGGAGGCCACGAGGTCCTCGTGCAGGGGCGGCTCGTGTCGGCCCGTGCTTCCCAGCCCGTGCTGCTGACGGACCGCGAACGTGAGGTGCTGAAGGTGCTGTCCCGGCGACCAGGTGCAGTGGTGTCCAAACAGACCTTGCTCGCCCAGGTGTGGGACGCCGACAGCGATCCGCACGTGGTCGAGGTGACGATCGGCCGGCTGCGCAGGCGCCTGGCCGACGCAGGATTGCGTGTGGAGACGGTGGTGCGACGTGGGTACCGGCTGGTCAGCGAGTGAGCCCTCCTGTCTCACAACTCCGGTCGTCTGCCGTGCAGGGGCCGTGAGGCACGCGTAACGGGTCCTACACACCAACGAAACCGCCCAGCATCACACTGCGGCCATGCACACCAGCCCGACCTGCGAGACTTCACTCCCATCGTCGGTGTCGCGGATGAGCGACGCGATCGCCCGAGCCCGAGGCATCTGGCGCTTCGAGGGGCGTTACCGGGTCTTACACCTGACCTGGCTTGCGTTCTTCCTGAGCTTCGTCGTGTGGTTCAACTTCGCCCCCTTCGCCAGAACCATCGGGGAGCAGCTCGGCCTCAGCACCAGCCAACTGGTGGTGCTTGGCCTGTGCAACGTGGCCCTGACGATCCCGGCGCGGGTCTTCATCGGCATGGCACTCGACCGCTTCGGTCCCCGACGGGTCTACGCCTCCGTCCTCATCTACGCCCTTCTTCCCTGCTTGGCGTTCGCGACCGCTCAGAGCTACGGGATGTTGGTGGCGAGCCGCCTGGCGTTGAGCGTCGTCGGCGCTGGGTTCGTGGTCGGCATCCGCATGGTCTCCGAGTGGTTCCCACCGAACGAGCTGGGGACCGCCGAGGGCGTCTACGGCGGCTGGGGCAACTTCGGCTCCGCCGCCGCAGCGTTCAGCCTGCCGATCATCGCCGGGGTGATCGGCGGACCCGACGGCTGGCGGTGGGCCATCGCCCTCACGGGCGGTGCATCGGCCCTCTACGGCGTCTATTACCTGCGAGCCGTGACGGACACGCCTCCCGGTCGCCGCTACGCCCGACCGCGACGGCAAGGTGCCCTGGAGGTCACGAACCCGGGCGCCGTGCTCGCACTCGCCGCGCTCACCATCCCACTCACGCTGGCGCTCGGGCTGATCGCCTGGCGGATCCACCACGTGGGCGCCATCACCACGCCGGTCTTCCTCGCAGCGATCGGCGCGATGATCGTGATGCTCGCCCTTCAGCTCGTGGCCGTGCTCCGGGTCAATCGCCCGGCTCTCCGCGACGAGTACCGAGAGGAAGACCGCTACCCGTTCCGATCGGTCGTGGTGCTGTCGATCGCCTACTTCTGCACCTTCGGCTCAGAGTTGGCCGTCGTGACGATGCTGCCAACGTTCTTCTCCGAGACCTTCGGTCTCGAGGCCGCTGCGGCCGGCATGGCCGCCTCGGGCTTCGCGTTCATGAACCTCCTGGCCCGCCCATCCGGTGGGCTGCTCTCCGACCTGCTGGGGAGCCGCAAGCGGACACTGTCGGTCCTGCTGGTCGGCCTTGCCGCCGGGTATGCACTCATGGCCGCTATCGGCAGTCGCTGGCCGCTCGGGGTGGCGATTGCCGCCTCCATGGCGTGCTCGTTCTTCGTGCAGTCTGCTGAGGGTGCGGTCTTCGCCATCGTGCCGCTGGTCAAGAAGCGGGTCAGTGGCCAGATCTCGGGGATGGTCGGTGCCTACGGGAACCTCGGAGCCGTCGTGTTCCTCACCGCGTTGCTGTTCGTCGGGACCACGACCTTCTTCCTGATCATCGCCGCCGCCTCAGTCCTCGGCCTCGTCGCCATCCGATGGCTCGTCGAGCCCGCGGACTCGTTCAGCGCGGAGCTGCTCGAAGACGAAGCCCTGGGCGTCGACGAGTCGAGCGACCTGCCTGTCGGCGCGGCACTGTCCCCAGCGACCGCCTGAACCACATGGGCGACGCCTTGGCACCAACCACCCCGATCGACGAGTACCTGGCGCGCCAACGCTCCCTCACTGCGGTCGAGCGCTTCACCGAGGCGCACGAGCGTGGGCCGGTCGCTCTGGAGATGCGCCGGTGGAGCGACCTTCTGCCCGCCACACCGCCCGCCCCCGGTGAGCAGTACGCCTTCGACGTGGACCTCGACCGCTGCACGGGATGCAAAGCATGCGTGACGGCGTGTCACAGTCTCAACGGCCTCGACGGCGACGAGTCGTGGAGGCGAGTGGGGACCCTACGGGGGATCGATCCCGCGACCGGGTCCGGCATCATCCAGACCGTCACCCACGCCTGCCACCACTGCATCGATCCCGCGTGCCTCTCGGGATGCCCCGTGGACGCTTACCGCAAGGATCGGGACACGGGCATCGTGGTCCACCTCGACGACCAGTGCATCGGTTGCCTGTACTGCACGCTGATCTGTCCTTACGAGGTTCCCGCACCGCACCGCGAGCTGGGCATCGTGCGCAAGTGCGACCTGTGCGCTGGCCGTCTCGCTCAGGGCGAGGCTCCCGCATGCGTCCAGGGCTGCCCGAACGACGCCATCGCCGTCACCGTCGTTCGGGTCGCCGATGTGCTGGCAACCGTCGCCGCAGACGCGGGGGCCCAGCTCGTGCCGGGAGCGCCACCGTCGTCACTCACGCTGCCCACGACCACCTACCGGTCGGCGCGCCCGCTCCCCCAGGG
>NZ_DAIUCK010000086.1:0-14194 GCF_036846205.1 Rhabdothermincola sp.
GGTGCAGGATCGGGGTGGGGGTTTCGCCCGGATCCTGCACCCCGCCGCTCAGCGGGACCCGTTCGCTCCCGGCCCCCGCCATCGTCAAGGCTGCCTCGGCGTCACGCCGGTAGATCTCGCCGTCCCAGCCCCGCAGGGTGGTGGCAGCCAGGCCGAAGGCTTCGAGTCTCATCGGCTCCGCTCCACCCGATCAGCTCCGCTCCGTCCGCTCATCCGGCAGGTTCGTCCTCGGGCGAGGCCAGAGGGGTCACGATCCGGTCCGGGTACAGGCTGGCGTGCCCCGGGGTGATGCCGGCTCGCAGCAGCTCCTCATCGGCACGGGCTTCTCGGGCCGGCCCGTCGAGCCGGCCACGCCGGCGTGCCGAACCCGGCGGCCCCGAGTCCAGGCCCGCGTCGCCGGCCGCCTGCCGGAGGAGGTTGGCCACCTGGGCCCAGGTGGCCGCCGCGCCTTCGCCGACGATTCGCCCCTCCGGCCCGTCGACCAGGATGAAGTACGGGCTGACGGGCACGCCGTAGTCGGCGAACGCCTGGCTCGACATCAGGGTGACGTGGCCCGCGGGCGCGAGGTTCGCGACCGCGGCGGGGCTCTCCTCCTCCGGGCCCTTGGTGACGATCACCAGCCGGGTGTCGCGCCCGGGCAGCTCGTCGGCTTCCCCCCCGGCGAAGGCCCGCCAGAAGTCGGCGCAGGTGCCACACCCGGTGGAAAGGAAGGCCAACAACGTCGTGTGCGCCGCGCCCACCACTCCCACCGCCTTCGCCCGACCGTCGGGGGTCGTGCCGACCAGGTCGTGGGCCGGGGTCGAATGGGTCCGGGGCTCGGCCACCCCGTCGCGGGTGCGGATCCGGTGCCGGTCACCCAGCACCACCGGGGACCGCACCCCACCCTCCTCACCGGCGGCCTCGTCGTCGTACACGCCGGCGCCGAGCTCGTGGAGCCGGCGGAGGATCTCGGCATGGCTGCGGAGCAGGCCGACCACCAGCACCCCGAGCAGCGTCACCACGACCGCCAGGGCGATCACCAGCGCCACCACGATCAGCTCGACCTCCCGGCGCCGCGGCTCATGGCACCGCCACCCGGCGGCAGGCGAGCAGCGGGTTGGTCTCGTGGCCCGCGCTGTTGATGGCGTACACGCACACCTGCCGGCTCCCTGCTGCCGCCGCCACCGAGAGGTCGAAGCCGTGGTTCGGCCCGTACAGGGGGTGCGCGGCGCCGACATCGGGGCGGGGGCGATCGGCGAGCCCCTGGCCCGCCCAGCGGCCGTCCACGTACACGTGCACGCTGATCGGCCCGGCGACGTCGGGGTCGATCGCCCACCCGGTGACCCGCAGCGACCCGGCACCAGCCGCGACGCCGTCGAGGGAACCGAAGGGCGCACCGCCGACGAAGACGCTGCGACAGCCGATGAGGGGGTTCGTGGTACCGGCACCGATGTTGATGCCGTACACGCACACCTCCCGCCAGCCGGCGGCCACGGGCAGGGTGAGCTCGAAGCCTCGCGCCGGTCCGTAGCCGGGGTAGGCGGCGGCCACGTCCGGCCGGGGTCGGTTCGCCACGGTCTGCCCGCCCCAGCGTCCGTCGACGTAGACGTGCACCGTCACCGGCGAGTCGCTGTCGGGATCGAGCACCCATCCCGAGACCTTCACGACCCCCGGGCCGGCGGCGGCACCGTCGAGGGAGCCGAACGGGTTGCCGGATCGCACCTCCACCGTGCGGCAGGCGATGAGCGGGTCAGGACCCGGCCCGATGTTGACCGCGCTGACGCACACCTGGTGGCTCCCGGGCGTGGCCGGCACGGTGCCGGCGAAGCCGTGCTGGGAGCCGTAGGCGGGGTACGCCGCGCCCACGTCGGGGCGATCGAGGTTGGCGTCAAGCGTGGCCGCGAGCTGGCCGTCCACGGCCACCCGCACCCGGGTGGGCGCGGCGGTGTCCGGATCGATCACCCAGCCCCGCACCGCGATCCGCCCGGGCCCGGGCGCGACCGAGTCGAGCGATCCGAACGGGACACCGATCTCCACGGTGCGGCAGGCGATGAGGGGGTTGGTGGTGCCATCGCCCACGTTGATGGCGTACACGCACACCCGGTGCCGTCCTGGTCCGAAGGGGAAGGTGACGTCGAAGCCGTGCTGGTTTCCGTACCCGGGGTAGGTCGCACCGACGTCGGGGCGGGAGCGGTTGGCGATCGCTTCGGTGACGTACTTGTCGTTGACGTAGACGTGAACCGTGACCGGTCCGGTGGTGTCGGGATCGATGGCCCAACCGGTCAGGCGGATGGTGCCCTCGCCGACCGAGACCCCGTCGAGCGAGCCGAAGGGGTTGGCCAGTCGCACCTGGCGGCAACCGAGCAGCGCGTTCTCGGAGCCCGCGCCCTTGTTGATCGCGTACACGCACACGTTGCGCACCCCGCCGCCGGCGGCGGGCACCGTGAGGTCGTAGCCGTGCCCGTTCCCGTAGCCGGGGTACGCCGCGCCGACATCCGGGCGGGATCGGTCGGCGAGGCCCTGGCCCGCCCAGCGCCCATCGACGTAGACGTGGACGTCGACCGGATCCTGGGTGTCGAAATCGAGCGCCCAGCCTTGCACCCGGACCCCACCTGCGACCTCGACCGCCGAGTCGAGCGAACCGACGGTGCGGTGCAGGCAGGGCCGGTCGTGGCCGGCGGTGGCCTGGTCGATGCGCAGGGTCGTGGTGCAGGAGGGCTCGATGGCCCAGGGCGGCACGCAGGTCACCACCCGGCAGACGATCGGGCCCATGCAGGGGACGTGCTGGTTGCACTGCCCGTAGCGGAACATGGTGCAACCGGACTTGCGGTTGTTGCAGTCGCCCTGCGCGCAGCCACAGCCCGTGCCGGAGCACGAGCCCGAACAGATGCCGTTGGCTCCGCAACCGCACCCGTTGCACGGCGCGTTGCAGTCCATGTAGTAGCGGGGCCCGTTGCAGAAAGCGGTGCCGTCGGCCTTCCACCAACCGCCGAGCAGGGTGCCTGGCGGGCAGGTGTTCTGCCCGGTGAGGGTGCAGCAGAACTCGGTGTAGCCGTCGCAGCACAGCGCGCCGCAATCGCAGTTGGACCCGTTGCAGTTGCAGATGGCGGCGTACGCGGTGGTGGGCCGCAGCGCGTAGGTGACGGGGTTCACGGCCAGGGCGCTGCCCACCACCGCCGAGCGGGCGAAGAACCCTCGGCGGTCGAAGCGCCGGCCGAGGTAGCGGGCGACGGTGTCGGCGAAGCGGGTCGAGGGTGGCGTCCTGGTGGTCATGGGCGAGAGGGCTGCGAGGTGGTGCTCATCGGGCGGCGGGTGGGCCGATGCGGAACTCCTGCACGGCGGCCCGGGCCGGCACCCGGCGGGCGGCCACCAGGGTCGCCGGCAGCACCGTGAGGATGGCGACTCCGAGCCAGGTACCGATGGCCACCAGGGCCAGGAGTGTGACCTGTTGCAGGGGACCGCTGGCGCCGAACCCGGCCAGCCCCGGGGCGGCGGTGACCGCGGCCCCGACGGCGACGGCGGCGGCGGCGAGGTCAGCGGTCACGTGGATCCACGTCGCCGGGGCGGACAGGCGACCGAAACAGCCGCACGACGAGGCCTGCCCACCGCGCACCAGTCGCCAGGCGACGGCAGCGAAGACCAGGTAGAGGCCGGCCACGGCGGCTGATGCCACCCGGCCGCCGAGCAGCGCGGCGGCGAGGCCGGCGGCCAGCTCGAGCAGGCCGAGGCCGCGAGCGAGCCAGGGGGCGGCGGGCATCCCGAGCGCCCCGAGCATCGCCTGGGTGGCGGCGGGGTCGGCGATCTTCATCGCTCCCCCGACCGCCAGGACCCCGGCGACGATCGCGAGAGGGCCGGCCAGCTCCGTCACGGGCGCCATGGTAAGCGCCGCGGCGCACCCCGTACCCGGAGCGGGAGCGGATGCCGGCGCGTGGTGAGCACCGCGCTCAAGACCCCGGCGAAGGGAAAGTCAGCTGCTCACCCCGGAGCCACCGTTCGACGTGGCTCCGCCCGTACACGACGACCCCGCCACCGAAGTCGTCCTTCGCGTCGGCCAAGAGACGCTGACACTGGTAGTCGGTCCCCAAACACACCAGACCACCCCGTGCCCGATCGCCGGCGAGCTGGCGAGCCCTCTTCACCGCCTCGAACAGCTTGTGCTTGCGTACCAGTCGTTGCGGCGTCACCGTGCAGGACAGCACCGTGACCTCCCAACCGGCACGAATCACGACGTCGAGCTCGGGCGCATCGTTCGAGTTCCCGTCAAGATCCAACCGGCAGTTGATCAGCACCTCGTCGTGGTGACTCGCAGCCGCCGCGACCAGGTGCTCGAGCCACTTGCCACCACCTGCGAGCAAGGCCTTGTACACCTCGGCGGGCAGCCCGCCGTCGACTTTCTCTTTCTCGAGGCCATCGGCCGGTGTCTTCATCCGCCGCCGGAACGTCTTCGCCCCCTTGTGCAGGCCCTCGAGCCCCAGCGGCACCTCCTGGCAGTCACGCAACCGGTGACCGTGGAGCTCGGCGATGGCATCGAGGGTGGCACCGGCCGCGCTCACAGGCTGGGTCTCGCCGTTGTCCCGGACGATCTGGCCATCGACGATCGACGCGTGCTCGGGGCGACCGTCACCGAACCGCTCGTACGCCAGCCGGGCGTGGGCGGCCATCACCTTCGTCCCGCCCGTGTAGGAGAGCGCCCAGCCCCGATCCAGGGTCTCGAGCACCTCGGTGATCTGGCGGGCGTCGTTCGCCGCCGAGACGGTCCGGATCGACACCTGCGGCGCCGGTCGAAGGGCGGTCGCGGCTCGCTCGAGGAACGTGGCGAGCCGCTCGGTCTGGGGCGTGGCGATGATGGTGACCTGCTCCGGTTGCAACGTGGTGATCGCCTGGAGGTTCGGCATCGGGTTGCCACCGGCGAGCACCACGAGCGAGCGCGGCAGCGGCGCACCAGCCCCAGGGCGGCCCAGGAGCGCGGCCGCGGCCCGGATCTGGCCGTCGTCATCTCGCTCGAAGTCGGTGGGACAGTACAGATCGACCCGCTCGGTCGCCGCGTCGAACACGACCCGGGACACGATCCAGGCCACGTCCTCGCTCGCAGGGGGCAGGCCGGTCACGTCGACCGGCCGCTCGGTGACCACCCGAACCTCGTGGTCATCGTCGCCCACCCGGATCCGAACCGGCGGCAGCGACTCCTGCAGCATCCGCACCCGGGCCGGCGCCGGCTCCGGTGGGATGGTCACGAGCTGGCCGTCGGATGCCCGGATGACGACCGGGTGCGGCGTGAGGTTGCGACATTCCGTCATCGGTCTCTCGAGTTTGGTAGAAGAAACCTGGGTGCGGGTCGTTCGAGACGGTTGTCGTCACCGAGGCGGGTATCACCAAGGCGCCGACCCGGCGTAGGACCGGGCCCGCCGAACGGCTCCCACCCGCACGATAGTTCTGGCCCCGTGCATCTTCTGGGAGCTCATGCGATGACCACCTCCACCGGCGGCGACAAGCCGGTCCCGATCGCCGGCCGTAGCCAACGGCTCTACCTGACCATCCGCGACCTGCACAACAACGTGCCGTTCCAGATCTGGCTGGTCCCCCTCCTGCTCGCGGTGCCGATCGGGTGGGTGAGCCAACAGGCCCTCGCCGAACAGAGCTGGAAGACCATCCTCTGGGCCCTCGGCACGGGTGTCGTCGCCGTCGTGGTTGCCTGGCTCGCGTGGCTGGTGAACCGGAGGGTGGAGCGTCGTCAGTCTCAGACGACTGACCAATTCAGCACGAGCGTCATCGGCGAGGTGAGCTCCGAAGGAGCCCTGTACGCAGGGGGACGTATCCCGCCGAAGGCCTCGGTGGTCGTCACGTGGCTGAGCCAGCGTCCCGGGAAGACCGTCGACGACATGTTGAAAGACTCCGGAGAGGTGATCCAGAAACTCGCCAGGACGTTGAAGCCTGACCACGTGGTGATCCTGGTCAGCAAGGAGGGGACGACGCCGGCTAGCGATCGAGGCAGGACGGAGCTTGAAGACAGACTGAGCAAGCTGCCCGAAGGAGAGGTCGCCGAGGAGAAGGTGCCGGTGGACGGGGGTGACGTCACCTGCCACCTCATGGTCGGCCCCTCTCTTGACGAACCCCATGCCGGCAGGCTGCTCAAGGCCTGCCGGGCAGCGCTCGACTACGCCGAGGGCAAGCGCGGCGAGCGAGGGCCGATCGTCGCCGATGTGAACGGCGGGACGGTCCCGGCGAGCATCGCCCTCTACGAAGCGGCCACCGAGCGGTCGATCCCGGTCACGTGGTGGCGCTACAAGCCGGACCCGACGCAGGAACGCCTGGTCGGTCTGGCGGTCCCCTCCTGAGCCGCCGTGCACCAGCCGCACTAGCCTCCCGCCGGTGACTCGGGCCGTGCTGCTGCTGACCTGCCCGGACCGGCCGGGCATCGTCGCCGACGTGGCCCGCTGGGTGGCCGAGGACGGCGGCAACATCGTCGACGCCGGCCAGTACAGCGACACCGAGCACGGGCTGTTCCTCCAGCGGGTGGAGTTCGAGCATCCCTCCGACGCCACCACCCTGCGGTCGAGCTTCGAGCCGGTGGCGGAGCGCTGGTCGATGAGCTGGCAGCTCCACGTCCCCGGCCCCGCACGCCTGGCGGTGCTCACCTCCCGCGAGCCGCACTGCCTGTACGACCTGCTGGGGCGCTGTGCCACCGGTGACCTGCCCGCGGAGGTCGTGGCGGTCATCTCGAACCACGACCTCCACGCCCCGATCGCCCGGCGCTTCGACGTCGCCTTCCACCACGTCCCGGTGGCCGGCGACGGCGAGGCGAGCCGGGCCGCCCAGGAGCAACGGGTCGTCTCATTGCTGCGCGAGCTCGAGCCTGACCTGGTGGTGCTGGCCCGCTACATGCGGATCCTCTCCCCGGCGTTCTGCGAAGCGTTCGGCGAGCGGACGATCAACATCCACCACTCCTTCCTGCCCGCGTTCGCCGGTCCCCGGGCCTACCACCAGGCCTGGGAGCGAGGGGTGAAGCTGATCGGTGCCACCGCGCACTACGTGACCGCCGAGCTCGATGCGGGCCCGATCATCGCCCAGGACGTCACCCGGGTCTCCCACGCCGATGACCCGGCGACCATGGCTCGCCGGGGCCGGGACCTCGAAGCGCTGGTCCTGGCCAGGGCCGTGCGGGCACATATCGAGCACCGGGTGATCGCCTACGCCAACCGCACGGTCGTGTTCGAGTAGACAGTCACGGTCGACACCCAGGGCGTTTTCAACATCACCCCTTGCGGTTTTCGCTCCACTGAGGCAGGTTGGAGGGCGACAGGATCGAGGAGGACCCGCGATGGGCTCTCACCCCGGGCCCGCTCGACGGGCCAGCCTCCGGTGGCTCCGCAACCGGGACCTACGCCGGCGCCGCCGGCGGGTGCAGGTCACCGTGGACGGCGGGCGCCTGCTCGCCCACGCCCGAGGTCTGCGCTGGTGGCACCATTTCCTCCGGCCCAGCGAAGCCGTGCTGCACGTCGGGGGGCGCGACCTGCCGGTGTGGGTCAGCCTGGACGACCACCACCCGCCCCACCGTGATCGGCTCTGGCGGTGGCACGTGGTGCTGGTCCTCGAGCCGCCAGGTGCCCGCAACCGACGATCGACCGGCGACCCGGTGATCGATCTTCGGGAGGTGCTGGACCTGCGATCGGAGGGCCACGACCCCGCCTCCAACCCGCTCGAACCGAGCCAGCCCGCCGCCGGCGCGCTGACCGATCGAGCCGAGGACCCACCCGACAGCAGCGAGGGAGCATGACCCGACCACCCTTCGTGGCGGCGACCAGCGCCTCTGGGCCGAGGATCGGCCGACCGTCGTGTTCAAGAACGAGGACGTGGCGTCCGACAGGAACCTCCAGGAGCGGACCGTACGCCGCTGATCCACCGGTCCCCGGCTCCACGCTGGCGCCGTCCTAGGGTTTCTGCACGCACACGGTCTGCTGCGGCCGGCTCCGAGGAGCGCCCGGTGGACCGGCACGCAAGGGGGTGCGGGATGAGCAAACGACGGAACAAGCGCTCACCGGGCGGTGCCGGTGGGCGGGACGGGTCCCGCGCCGAGCGCCGGGTCCGCGACGAACAAGCCGTCTCCCGGGTGCGCCTGGGTGACGAGAGCGCCTGGCGGGGGCTGGTGGAGAACTGGCTCGACTTCGCGTTCGATCGGGTCACTCGGCGCGGGGTCAACGCCCGGGACGCGGCCGGGGTGCTGATCAGCGCCTTCGGGCAGGTGCGTGACCACCTCGACGACGGCGCCGAGACCAGCTTCGCGGCCCGGGTTGCGCAGGCCACCTCCGGGGCGACCAACGGCGCGATCGGTGCCATCACCACCACACCCCCCTCGGATCCCAAACGGGCTGCGGGACGGATCACCCGGGGCACGGACGCCGCCGCGCTGGCCCGCGACCCCGACGTCGCCGCGCTGCTGTGGGAGACCGCAGCGGTGCTGGGCGCGACCACCGCGGACGTGCTCGACCTCCACTGGCGAGGAGGTCTCGACGCCCCCGAGATCGCGGTCGCCACGGGCGCGGACGTCGGTGCGGTGGAGGACCGGCTGGCCAAGCTGCCCACCGGCTACGCCGCCGCACTGCGCACCCGGCTGCTGTGGCTCGGCGGCACCCCGGCGCACGACCAGCTCGCCGACGAGCTGCGGGCGAGGGGCGCGACCAGCTTCGATCCGGCCGCCAGCCGGCTCATCCACCGCCACATCCGCGCCTGCGCGACCTGCCGCGGCCGTTCGCTGGTGGCCCTGCCCGCGGTGGAGTTGTTCGGCACCATCCCCCTCTCCCCTGCTCCCGCTGAGGTGCGTGAGCAGGTGCTCGGTGCGGTCGCCGCTCCGGCCGCTCCGGCCGCTCCGGCCACTCCGGCCACGACGACCGGCGACGACCTCTCGCCGGCCACAGGAGCTCTCGCCGGCGCAGCCGTCGCCGGCGAGACGCTCGAGGCACCGGGCGCGGCAGCGGAGACCTCGCAGGAGCCGGCGTCGGAGACACCGCCAGAGCCGGAACCTCCCGCGGTCACCGAGTCTGAGCCCTCGATGACCCCGGAACCCGCCCTCGCCGCGACCGCCGCCGCCGCACCGGGCGCGGATGCTGGTGCACCCACGAGCGCGAGCGGGGAGGGGGAGTCGGGTGCGGGCACGGGTGGCATGCCTGGCAGCAGCTCGTCCGGTCCGGTGCACACCCCGGTGGCCAGTCGCCGGGCCGGGACCGGGGACTCGGGCAGAACGAAGCGGTGGGTGGGCATCGGCATCGCCGCCGCGATCCTGCTCGTGGCGGTGATCGCCCTCGCCAGCCGGTCGGGTGATCGGGACACCAGCCTCGACACGGCCGCGGTGGCGGAGGACTCGACGACCACCACGAAGCGCTCGACCACGACCTTCGCCACCTCCTCCACCGTGCCGGTCACCACCGCCACCACGGTCCCGGCGGAGGCGACCACCACCACGACCCTGCCGACCACGACCACCGCCGGCGGTGGGTTCTTCCCGCCGCCACCGCCGCCCGAGACGACCACCACCACCGTCATGCGGGTCAACACCGCCACCTTGAACCTGAGCCCGAAGAAGGTGGCGAGCGGTGAGTGCGCCACCCTCAGCTGGGAGGTCAGCGCCACCGGGCCGGTGACCGTGAGCGTCTCCGGTCCCGGGGTGTCGTCGAGCCTGCTCGGCGGGTCGGCCCAAGCCTGTACCGCCGGCGTGTACACCCTGACCGTCACCGGGAACGGGGTGGTCCTCGCCAGCCGCACCCAGGAGCTCACGGTCAAGCCCTGACCAGGGGCGGGATCGCCCCGCGGATACCCTCCGGCACTGATGAGCGCGTCGACGAGCTCACGACGGTGGCGTGTCGTAGGCCTGCTCACCGCCCTGGCGTTGACCCCGAGCGTGCTCGCCTGCTCGGGCGGGGACGGGGCTGCGTCGCCCGCGACGACCACCACGCCGGCCGACGGCAGCAGCACGATCGTCCCCCATCCGGCCGGCACCGGTGCCTCGCCCACGGAGATCGACACCGTGCCGGGCATGCCGCCGGTGGTCGATCCCGCGAACCTCTACAGCGAGACCACGGCCGGCAAGCTGCAACCCTGGCTCGCCGGGGTGCCGCTGCGGGTCTACGTGCCGAACGGCCGCTCCAACGACGTGACGGTGATCGACGTGGCCACCAAGCAGGTCATCGACACCTTCCCGGTGGATGCCGAGCCCCAGCACGTCGTGCCTTCCTACGATCTGCGGACGCTGTGGGTGCTGAGCAACCAGGGCTACTCGCTCACTGCGATCGATCCGACCACCGGCAAGCCGGTGGCCACCCTGCCCGTCGAGGATCCCTACAACCTCTACTTCACCCCCGACGGGAGCGAAGCCATCGTGGTGGCCGAGGCGCTGCGGCGGCTGGACTTCCGGGATCCGCACACCATGGCGCTGCACAGCAGCATCGAGGTGCCCGACTGCGCAGGCATCAACCACATCGACTTCTCCGTCGACGGCCGCTACCTGATCGCCACCTGCGAGTTCGCCGGACGCCTGGCGAAGATCGACCTGCTCGAGCGGCGGGTGGTGGGGATGCTGGAGCTCAGCGGCGGGGGGATGCCCCAGGACATCCGCATCTCGCCCGACGGAAGGACCTTCTACGTGGCCGAGATGATGCGCAACGGCGTGTACCTGATCGATGCGGCCTCGTTCAGCGAGGCCGGCTTCGTGGAGACGGGGGTCGGCGCGCACGGCCTGTACCCGAGCCGGGACGCGACCAAGCTCTACGTCATCAACCGGGGGTCGAACCGGGTGCCGGGCCCGCCACGAGGGCCGGGGAGCGTGGCGGTGCTGGATCTGGCCACCAACCAGGTGGTCGAGCGCTGGGAGGTGCCCGGTGGCGGCAGCCCCGACATGGGCAATCTGACGCCCGACGGCCGGGAGCTGTGGCTGGGAGGCCGCTACGACGACGAGGTCTACGTGTTCGACACCACCACCGGGGCGCTGGCGGCCCGGATCCCGGTGGGAAAGGGACCGCACGGGCTCACGGTGTGGCCCCAGCCGGGGCGCTACAGCTTGGGGCACACCGGCAACATGCGCTGAGCCCGCCCGGGCCGGCGCGCGCCACCCACACCGGTCGACCCCACCCACTGCCCGTTCCCGCTACCCCAGGTCGAATCGGGCCCGGTACGCGCTGAACCGCTCGCCCACCTGCTCCGCCGCCAGGCCGAAGCGGGCGAGGTGGTACTCGTGGCGGCCGAACCGTCCCTTCGGGTTCGCCGCGACGTAGGCGTCCATCGCCGCGTGCGTCTCCGGGTCGAACGTCCAGCCCAGCCAGCGGTACAGCTCGGAGGCCACAGCGATCGGGTCGGCGGCGAGCGCCCGGTAGTCGACGTCGTGGAACCGCTCCTCACCGGCGCGCTGGCGGAAGTCGACGAAGCGGTCGATCATCGTCGCGGCGAGGTCGAGCCACCGCTGCCCGATGTACGCGTCGAAGTCGTGGTCGGTGCCCAGACCGGTGAGCACCGACACCAGGCTGCACAGCGAGGCCACCACCTCGGTGGGGTCGCGGTGCGTGCACACGAAGCGGGCGTCGGGGTACACCGTGTCCAGGGCGTCGAGCGCCAGGTTGTGGCAGGGCGACTTGAGCACCCAGCGACCCGGCCAGGCCCACTGCAGCGTCTGCAGCACGGTACGGTGCCACTCGTACGCGGGCACCATGTCGCAGGCCTGCTGCCACTCGCCGTAGGTGGGCAGGTTGGCGAGCGTCTCGTAGTGGACGCTGCGGAAGTCCTGGCCGAGCAGGGTCACACACTCGGTGGGGCCGTCGGCCGCCTCGTAGTGGATGGCCCTGAACTCGGGGGCCGACGTGTACAGGGCGTCCATCTCGGCCTGCGCGGTCGCCACCCGCGGGTCGCCCTCGACCGTCGCCGGGTCGGGTGGCGGGACCGCGGCGAAGGCCTCCCAACGCAGGAGCGAGCGGTTACGAGGGTCGGCATCCAGCAGGTAGCTGAGCAGCGTCGTGCCGGTACGGGGGAGGCCGAGGATGAACACCGGCCGCTCCACCATGGACCGGGCCGCCTCGGGATGGGCGCGGTGCCAGTCGACGACCCGGAGGCGGTTGGTGAGCGAGCTGCCGATCTGCGCGGCGATGATCAGCTCGCCGACTGGCGTGAGATGGGCGTCGCCGTTCGCCGAGTCGACCAGTACCGCCAGGCCCTCCTGCCAGGTCGGCGGACCGGGATCGTCGAGCCCGGTGGCGGCGCATGCCGACCCCAGCAGCTCCTCGACGACCAGCATCGCCGAAGCGTAGGGCGTCAGGTCGTTCGCTCGCGGCTGTCGCGCAGCAGGACCTCCTGGGCCACGGTGGCCGCGTGGGTGCCGTCCTCGGTGAACACGTGGCCGATCGCCAGCCCCCGGCCGCCAACGAAGGTGTGGCAGGTGAAGTCGTGCAGGTGCCAGCGGTCGGCCCGCATCGGGCGATGGAACCAGATGGTGTGGTCGAGGCTGGCGGTGAACAGGACCTGGTGCAGCACCTCCTCGGGCTCGGTGGCCAGCGGGTGGGCACGCACCACGGCATCGGTGGGCAGGTCGTCGGACAGGTAGGCCAGCGCGGCGCGGTGCAGGAGCTGGTCGCCGTCGAGCTCGTCGAGGACCCGCAGCCAGGCAGCGGCCCGGCCGACACCGGAGCGCTCACCCAGGGCGATCCGCGACGGTGGCACGAACCGGCGCTCGAACACCGGGCTCCAGGAACTGGGCTCGAGTTCGTCGGGTGCCGGTAGCCCGGCCGGGAGCGACACCGTCTCGATGTCGTCGCTGCGCTCGGCCGCCTGGAAGGACGCCTCCAGGTTGAGGATGGCCCCGACGGCCTGCCGGGCCACCACCCGGCGGGTGCAGAACGACCGGCCGTCGCGGATGCGGTCCACCTCGTAGCGCACCGGCTCGCTGTGGTCGCCGCGGCGGATGAAGTAGGCCCGCAGGGAGTGCACGTCGAACCCCGCGGCGACGGTCGCCGCCGCGGCCCGCAGTGCCTGGGCCACGATCTGGCCGCCGTAGAGGCCACCCCACGGGTAGCGGGGGCCGGCGCCGACGAAGGTGTCGGGCCCGTGGTCCTCGAGATCCAGGATGTCGGTGAGCTGCACGCGTCGCTCCTGCGGTGACCCGTACCGGGCAACGCCGGGTTCGGCGGGCACCCTACGCGACGACGCACCCCCGGCCGGAAACGCGAGGCTGGTGCGATGCGCACCACGCCGGCCGTCCCACGCCTGCCGGTGGGGCGCGTGGCGGTGATCACCGCCACGTGGGTCGTGGCCGTGGGTTCCGCCGCGGTCGTGCTGTCGTCGATGCTGGGCTTCACGTGGGGGACCACGCACGCCGCGCTGCAGATGGTGTTGCCCTACTACGTGCTGCCGTCGTCGGCCTCGCTGGGGGTCGCGGTGTGGTTCGGCCGGCGCCGGCTGGCCGTGGTGGCCGGTCTCACCACGGTGGCGGTGTGCTCGATGATGCTCCCCCTCGTCACGGGCTCGAGCGCGGCGGTGCGGGCGGGTGAGCCCACCCTCGACGTGTACGTGGCCAACCTCCGCTTCGACAATCCCACCCCGGAGCGAGCCGTCGATCAGGCCCTGGCGTCCGGCGCGGACGTGCTGGTCCTGATCGAGCTCACCCCGGCCCACGTCGAGCTGTTCCACCGGCGCGGCGCGGACCAGCGCTATCCCTTCCAGGAGCTGGACGCGGCCCGCGACACGTACGGCACCGGGATCTTCTCCCGCCTGCCGCTGCGAGATGCCCGGGTGGAGAAGGTCGGTGGCATCGACATGCCCACCGGCGTGGTGCGGGTCGGCGATCAGGACGTGGAGATCTGGGGAGTCCACGTCGGTGCCCCCACCGGCGAGGGTCAGGTGCAGCGCTGGGAGTGGCGACTCGGCCAGCTCCGCCGGTTCGCCACCCGGCTCAACGGGCCGACGGTGATCGCGGGGGATTTCAACGCCGGCCGCTGGCACCCGGCGTTCCGGTGGCTGCTCGACCGTGGCGATCTCCGGGACGCCCATGAGGCGGTCGGGCGCGGGCTCAGTCCCTCGTGGCCGATGGAGGGTCGGGGGCTGCGGGCCCTCGGCCCCTTCACCCGGCTCGACCATGCCTTGTTGTACGAGATCGACGCGGTGGAGGTGCGGGACCTACCCGCCGCGGGCAGCGACCACCGGCCGTTCGTGGTCACCCTCGCGGTCGGCACCGACCCCTGAGAAC
>NZ_DAIUCK010000087.1:0-14091 GCF_036846205.1 Rhabdothermincola sp.
CTGTTCATCGTGGCGCGGGCATGAACCGCGCCACGATGAACAGTTCGAGGTGGTCACGTGCCGTTCGCGTCCTTCTTCCCGTTGGCGGCGTCCTTCTTGCCGTTGCGGGCGTTGCGGTCTCGGGAGCGGCGCTTGGCCTTGCGCTGTGCCTCGGCCTTGGCCTCCTTCGCAGCCCGCTCCGCCTTGCGTTCGGCTTCGATGGCGACCCGTTCGACCTTGCGGCTCGCTTCCTCGTTGACCCGCCGGGACTTCTCCTCCGCCTCGGCGAGGGCCCGCTCGATCTTGAGTCGGGCCTCACGCTCGATGTGCTCGATCCGCTGGCGCGCCTCCCGCTCGATCTCCTCCAAGCGGCGCTCGGCCTCCTCGTCGGCTTCGGCTGCCTTCGCCTGGGCCTCCTCTTCCAGGCGCCGGAGCCGCTGCGCCACCTCGAGGTCGGCCAGCAGCTCCACCTGCATCTGTGGTTGCAGATCCGCCTCGAGGACCGCGTCGGTGAGCGCCTCGAACTGTCCGGTGGTCGGCTCCGTCTGGTTCGGGCCGCCACGGGCGATCTCGCGACGCAGGAGCTCGGGCAGATCGGACAGCTCGGCACTGCGCGCCCGGACCTCCTCTCGCAGCATCGCCCACTGCTCGCGCAGGAACTCCCGCGCCGCCCGACGCTCCCGAGCATCCCGGTAGGGCGCCTCGGGGGACTCCGCGGTGCGCCGCAGCACCCACAGCGGGACCTTGCCGATGTCCTTGAGGTAGTGGGAGCGCAGGGAGCGGAAGTAGAGGTCGTCGTGGTCGGCGAGCGCGTCGTGCACCTCCTCGGACACCACCACCGACCCCGGGTAGGCGATCGACACGATGCGGTTGGCCAGGTTGACCACCTGCCCGTAGACGTCACCGTCGCGCTCGAGCACCGGTCCACAGGCCAGCCCGACCCGCACATCGGAGAGCGCGGGGTCGTCACCGAAGCGCTCCGCCAACGCCAGCGCCAGCTCGGCGCCGGCGCGCACGTCGTCATGGAGGAACATGACCTCGTCGCCGATCATCTTGACCACCCGTCCACCGTGGCTGTTCACCACGTCGTACGCGACGGTCTCGAAGCGGTCCACCACCTCGGCCAGCTCGTGGTCCTCGAGCTGCTGGGTCTTGGCGGTGAATCCCACCATGTCGGCGAATCCCACCACCACGGTGTCGGCTCCCCCGTCGCTGGCGGCGCGCATCATGCGCCGGCGGGCCGCGTGGGCGACCTGCCGGCGCCACACCAGCTCCATCACCCGGGGCATGAGCGAGAGCAGCTCCGCGGTGTTCCGGGCAGCCCCCGTGGTGACGGTGCCGCCCGCGGCCTCCTGGCTCTCCCGGGCGTCACGCCGGAGCTGCAACGCATCGACCTGGGCGGTGGCGATGCGGTCCATGGCCGAGCCAACGACCCGGGCCATCTGCAGCGCGAGATCCGGCTCGAGCGTGCCCTCGGCGATGAACGACACCACCGCGCTCAGCATCTCGACGTCGCGCTCGGTGAAGAGCTTCTCGCCGGGGCGGGGGTCGGGGAACCCGAGCGCCCGCCAGTAGGCCCGGATCTCCTCCGGGCTGACCCCCGAGAGCGCGGCCACCTCGGCGAGGTCCAACGTGGGCGGCTCGAGCCAGACGACCCGCTCGAGGGCCAGCAGCTCGAGGGTGCCGTCGGCTTCGGCCCGCTCGATCTCGTCGGGTGGGACGCCGAGGTCCGCCAGCACCGAGCGCAGATCGACCTGCGCCGCGTCCTGCGCCGCGTCCTGCTCGCTCATCTCCGACCTCGCTGCCTCGCCTGCCTCAGCTGAACGATGATGACCCAGTCTCGCCACCGGGCTCGGGTGCAGGAGACCCGACAGGCTCGGCGGTGACCGTGGCAGGTGTCACCGGCGCGAGCAGCGCCTCCCCCCGGGGCTCGTTGCTGGACCACGAGGGATCGAGCCCTGGTGCCACCAGGGTGATCTCGCCGATCCCGGGGTGGGGGTCCAGCTCCCACAGCAGCGCGGGGCGCTCGCCGTGCCAGCGCACCGCGAAGCCCAATCGGCCGAAGGCCGTCGGGGCGTCGTGTACCTCGACGCCCTGGCCGAGCCAGCCCGGCGGGTACAGCGAGCAGAGCCGGAGCCCGGAGCGATCCTCGTCGACGAGCAGGCGGCGGAAGAACGAGCAGGCCTGCGCCGTCACCACCCCGTCGTGGCCATCGCCGGCGGAGCCACCCCGGGTCCGGGGGTGCACCGCGGTGGGCCAGGTCACCGTGGCCGACGCGTGGTCGAGCAGCCAGCTCAGACGATCGAGTGCCCGGCTGTCACCCAGGCGGAGCTCGATGGTGGCCAGCGCGAGGGTGAGGGATGGGTCGAGGCCGCGCCCGGCGGGGTCGACCAGCGCCGGTCCCACCTCCCAGCGTTCGCGGGCCAGCGCGACCACTGCCGCCACCCGCTCCCCGGGTTCGGGCAGCGCACCGAGCGAGGCGGCACGGAGATGAGCGGCATCGGGCTCGCCCCCGGCGAGGAAACCCACGATCTGCTCGGCGAAGCGGTCCAGGTCTTCGGCGAGCTCCGGTTGGCCGACGCCGGCCATCGCGCCGGCCGCGTCGCGCAGGCCCCGCGCACACCAGCCGAGGTCCTCGAGCCCGGGCTCCGGCAGCGAGCCCCGCCGTCCCCGTCCCCGTACGCGCCCGGCGGCCCATCGCTTGCCGATCCAGTGTCCAGCCTTGGCCACCGGACCGACCAGCTCCTCGATGGTGAGCTCGTCGCGGGTCAGGCGCCAGTGCTCCCCCACCGCGTGCAGCGCCGCCCCGTTGGCTGCCCACCCCTCCTCGCTCGCGCCGGCGAAGCCGTCGAGTCCTTGGCGGTCCGGGAGCGCGGCCACGAGCTGGCTCGCCTCTTCGTGGAACCCGTACTGGTCGAGGGCCACCACCACCGCGGCGGTCTCCCGCCAGCCTGCGGGTCGCGGCGGCCAGGTCGCCACGTCCTCGCCGGCGTGGAGGCCGAGCAGGTGCCGGCGGGCGGCTTCGATCACCCCGGACAGCCGGTCGTCGGGGAGCTGGATCCGCAGGGCTCTCGCCACCTGCTGGTCCCAGCCTTTGCGCACCTGCTCGGCGGTGGGGGCCGAGCTGACCACCCGAACCGGCCCGGAGGGGCGTCGCCGGCGCGATGAGGGCACCGGCGAACGCAGAGGCAGGACCGCCCGGAGGGTGGCGGTGTGAGGCAGCGGATACACGAAGGCCGCATTCGCTCGGCCCCGCTCGCAGCGCACGGGTTCCGGCCAGGACGCCGTCGCCGCGCCGGCGATCACGTCGTGGACCGCGTCGCCGCCGGAGGCGGTGCCCACCGCGACCCCGGCGGGCGGTCTCGGGAGCACGAGGGCCAACTCACCGTCAGCGCGCACCACCGTGCCGTCGAGCTCGATGGTGGTGATCCCGCCGGGCCCGGCGGGGGTGTCGGGGCGCAGCGCGAGCGCGACCGCGAAGGGGACGGGGGTGGCGTTCTCGATCTCGATGACCACCTCCGGCCCGTCCCGGCCGGCGATCGCGAACGCCCGATGCAGGGCGTCACCGCCGGGGACCCGCATGGCGGTCTCCACCACGGGGGCGTGACCCACCAGCCGCTGGCGGACGGCGACCTCCCGGCTGGGGAGGTGCCAGCGGTCCTCGGCGCCGATCCACCAGTCGATCGACCAGCGGGCGGAGGGACCGCCCACCAGCCCCCGGGGGTCGATGGCAGCCCGCTCCGGGCCGGTGAGCGTGCCCAGCCGGGTCCAGGTCCGGTGGGTGAGGTTCTCCCGTCCACCGCCGGGGATGAACTCGGGGCTCTCGGGGTCGGTCTGGCGCTCGAACCACCACGGCCCGAGCCACCGGCCGGGGCGCATCACGGTGCCGGGGGCGCCAGCCGCGGGCGGCTGGCGCGCCCGCCCCGGTCGGTCGCGGGGCTCCGGCCGACGACGACGCCCTGACCGGCTCGCCCGGGGGTCGCCAGGGGCTCAGTCGAGACCATGCATCTCCCTCACCCGCCGGCGGCGGAGCAACCCGCGGTAGGCCTCCTCGGCCGGGCGCCCGCGGTGGACCACGTTGAACACCTGCTCGGCGATGGGCATCTCCACCCCGTAGCGCTCAGCGAGCTCCATCACCACCGGCGCGGTCTTCACTCCCTCGGCGACCATGTGCATCTCCTCGATGATCTCCTCGATGCGCCGACCCCGTCCCAGCTGCTCGCCGACGTGGCGGTTGCGGCTCTGGGGGCTGATGCAGGTCGCGAGCAGGTCGCCCATGCCGGCCAGGCCGGCGAAGGTCATGGGCTTGCCGCCCATCGCCATGCCCAGCCGGGTCAGCTCGGCCAGCCCTCGGGTGATCACCGCGGCCCGGGTGTTGTCGCCGGTGCCCAGCCCGTCGGCCATCCCGGACGCGATGGCCATCACGTTCTTCAACGCCCCGCCGAGCTCGCAGCCGATGACGTCGTCGTTGGTGTAGACCCGGAACAGCTCGGTGGCGAACAGGTCCTGGAGGCGGGTGGCGATGGTGGCGTCGCTCATGGCCAGCACGGAGGCCGCGGCGTGGCCGGCGAGGATCTCCTTCGCCAGGTTGGGGCCGGTGAGCACCCCGTAGGGATGGCCGGGCAGTACCTCCTGGATGATCTCGGTCATGCGCTTGTTCGTGCCCTGCTCGAGACCCTTGGCCAGGCTCACCACCGGCACCCAGGCGCGGATGCACGGGCTGACGGCCTCGAGGGTGTCGCGGAACCCGTGGGATGGCACGCCCATCACCAGGAGGTCTGCGCTGCACACCGCCTCTTCCAGGTCCGCGGTGGCCGCCAGCCTCGCGTCGAGGGTGAAGCCGGGCAGGTACCGCTCGTTGCGATGGGTGGTGCTGATCTGCTCGGCGAGCCCGGCTTCACGGGCCCACAGGATCGTGGGCACGTTCTGGACCAGGAGGTTGGCGACGGTGGTCCCCCACGACCCGGCACCGATGACGGCCGCCTTGATCCGCATGACCTCACCCTAGACTCGGGGCTCGATGAGCGCCCCGGCCGCCGGCCATGAGTTCGCTGACCGAGCGGGCGTCTCCGGTGTCGCGGTGCTCGTGCCGGTGAAGGCGTTCCACGCGGCGAAGCGGCGCCTCTCCCCCGCGCTCGACGACCGTGCCCGACGGGAGCTGTCGCGCCGGATGGCCACCGCGGTGGTGCGGGCCGCCGGTGAGCTGCCGGTGTCGGTGGTCTGCGACGACCAGGCGGTGGCTGCGTGGGCCGTGGAGATGGGCGCGGAGGTGATCTGGCGGCCGGGTCGGGGGCTCGACGGCGCGGTGGCCGACGGGGTGGCCCAGCTCGCGGCCCGGGGGGTCGAGCGGGTGATCGTCGCCCACGCCGATCTGCCGCACGCGCGGGACCTGGCGTGGGTGGCGGCGGGTGACGGGGTGACCCTGGTGCCGGATCGCCGCGATGACGGCACCAACGTGGCCTGCGTGCCGGCCCGGGCGGGGTTCCGGTTCTCCTACGGGCCGGGGTCGTTCCGCCGGCACCAGGCCGAGGCGCGCCGGTTGGGGCTCCCGCTGCGTGTCGTGCGCGAAGCCCGGCTGGGTTGGGACGTGGATCTCCCGGGCGATCTGGAGCCACCGGCCTGGCTGGCGTTGACCCGACCGGCGGGCGAGCAGGGATGAACGTCGACCTGCCGGTCCCGCACCGGGCGTTGGCCGTCGGTGCCCACCCCGACGACATCGAGTTCGGGTGCGGGGCGACCCTCGCCAAGTGGGCGGCCGCCGGCTGTGTGGTGCATCACCTGGTGCTCACCGACGGCTCGAAGGGCTCGTGGGATCCGGCGACCGACCTGGCCGAGCTGGTGCACCGGCGGGAGGAGGAGCAGCGGGCGGCGGCCCGGCGGCTGGGGGCCACCGGGGAGGTGGTGATGCTCGGCCAGATCGACGGGGAGCTCGAGTCGTCGCTGGCGCTGCGGGCGCAGGTGGCCTACTGGATCCGCCGGCTCCGGCCCGACGTGGTGCTCGGTCACGACCCGTGGAAGCGCTACCGCCTTCACCCGGATCATCGCCACGCCGGCTGGCTCACGGTGGACGGGGTGGTCGCGGCCCGGGACCCGCACTTCCATCGGGACCACGACGTGGCGCACCACCGTCCCTCGGCGCTGCTGCTGTTCGAGGCCGACGAGCCGAACCATGCCGAGGACGTCACCGGGCACGGCGAGACGAAGGTGGCGGCGCTGCTCGAGCACCGCAGCCAGTGGCGTTCGACCATGCACATCGAGCCTGACGACGACGGCACCCAGCTCGAGGCGTTCCGGGCCCGGGTGCTGGGCCGCCTGCGTGAGCACGGCGCCGAGGTGGGTGTGCCCGAAGCCGAGCTGTTCCACGCCATCGTCGATCTGTGACCCGAGCGGCCGGCGTGGGTGCACGCCCGGGAAGCGCGCTCAACCTCCGGCGGGGCAGGGGGTGGCGGCGAGATGCGGCGGCACCATGGCGTCGTAGGCCCATCTGGCCCGGTAGCAGTCGCCGGGGTTGAACCCGATCGATTCGGGGATCTCCGGGGAGTAGGCCCAGCAGTCGCGCTGGCCCGAGCCGAGCTCGACCGCGCAGAGCCCGTGCTCGCCCACCGAGTCGATCCGCACCGTGGCGGTGCGCGCCGGGTGAGCTGAGACCACCGTGGCGATCACCACGGCCGCGAGCACCACCCCGATCACCGCAGCCGTTCTGCGCATCGCCGGGAATCGTGCCACGCTCACGGCCATGATCCCCGACGGGACCTACGACGTGTTCGTGGTCGATGCCACGCCCGAGCCGGGCGAGCCGGGTGGCCCGCCGGTGTGGCACCTGGAGTTGACCATCCTGGCCGGTGAGCATCGCAGCGAGGTGGTGGCGGTGCGAGCGGCCGGATTGCGGGGCAGCGAGTTCGACCTCATCGGCATACCCGGCACCCTCACGGTCGAGGGCGGCGAGCCCCGTTTCCGCCTCGACGGCTGAGATCCCCCGCCGGGACCACACGCCCCGGTGACGCGGGCGCCGTTCCGTGGGAGCATGGCCCCACACACCGAACTGTTCACCGCTGCGCGGCTGGAGGCCGCGTGCCGATGAACAGTTCGAGTGAGATCGGCGGGTGCGCGCGCGGGCGAGCAGGGAAGGAGACGGGCGATGCAACGACTGACCGGGCTCGATGCGGGGTTCCTCTACATGGAGACCTCCACGTCGTTCATGCACGTGGCCAGCCTGATGGTGCTCGACCCGTCGACCGCGCCTCACGGGTTTTCGTTCCAGAGCCTGCGGGAGCTGTACGCCGAGCGGCTGGATCAGGCGCCTCCGTTCCGGCGGCGGCTGGTGGAGGTGCCGCTCGGGTTGCACCACCCGATCTGGATCGAGGACCCCGACTTCGACCTGGATTGGCACCTGCGCCACATCGCGGTGCCGGCGCCGGGGGGGATGAAGGAGCTCACGGAGCTGGCCGGACACCTCGCGGCCATCCCGCTGGACCGCTCCCACCCGCTGTGGGAGGCGTGGCTCATCGACGGCCTCGAGGGCGGCAACGTGGCGTTGCTCACCAAGGTGCACCACGCGGCCATCGACGGCGCGTCCGGCGAGGAGCTCATGGTGGCCATCTTGGACCTGAGCCCGGAGATCGAGCGGAAGCCGCCGCCGGCGAAGCCCTGGCAGCCGGAGCGGGTGCCGAGCGACACGGAGCTGGTGGCCCATGCCCTGGCCTCGCTGGCCCAGCAGCCGGTGCGGGCGATCAAGACCGTGCGCCGCACGGTGGAGGCCGCGCTGCAGATCCGGGAGACCAACCGGCGCCAGCCCGACCAGAAGCCACCGCCGTCGCCGTTCAGCGCGCCGCGCACCTCGTTCAACGCCACCCTCACCCCGCACCGGGCCTTCGCCACCGCGTCGTTGCCGCTGCCCGAGGTCAAGATGATCAAGAACGCTCGGGGCACCACGGTCAACGACGTGGTGCTCACGATCTGTGCGGGGGCGCTGCGCCGGTACCTCGATGCCCGCGACGAGCACCCCGACGGGCCGCTGGTGGCGATGGTGCCGGTGTCGGTGCGCACCGAGGACCAGAAAGGCACCCACGGCAACCGGGTGTCGTCGATGCTGTGCACGCTGGCCACCGACCTCGATGATCCGCTCGAGCGGCTGGACGCCATCCACGCCTGCATGGCCGCCGCCAAGGAACAACAGAACGCCATCGGGGCCGACACGTTGCAGAACTGGGTGGAGTTCGCGGCCCCCGCGGTGGCGGCGCAGGCGGCCCGGCTGTACTCCCGGATGAAGATCGCCGACCGCCACCGGCCGTTGTTCAACGTGACCATCTCCAACGTGCCGGGCCCGCCGTTCCCGCTCTACATCGCCGGGGCCCGCATGCTGGCCACGTATCCGATGGGACCGATCTTCGACGGTGGCGGCATCAACATCACGGTGATGAGCTACCTCGACAGCCTCGACTTCGGGGTGCTGGTGTGCCCCGAGCTGATCCCCGACCCGTGGGTGATCGCCGACGGCCTCCACGAAGCCTTGGAGGAGCTGGCCAAGGCGGTCGACGCGAGCTGACGCTCGGGCCGGCTCACCCCACCGGGGGCTCGGGCGGCGCCGATCGCTCGGGCGGGCCCGGGGGCTCGGGCGAGCCGGGTGGCTCGGGCAGCGCCGATCGCAGGCGCTGCGCGTACGCGGCCATCTCGTCCTCGCCGGTGTAGGAGGTGCGGGGCCAGAAGAAGCCTCGCAGCCCGTCCTTGCGGTTTCGGGGCACGACGTGCACGTGCAGGTGCGGCACGCTCTGGCTGACCCGGTTGTTCACGGCCACGAACGAGCCGGCGGCGCCGAGCGCGGATTCCATGGCCGCCGAGAGCAGCTGCGCGACGTGGAAGAACGGCCCGACGTCGTCGAGGGGCAGGTCGGCCAGCACCGGGAGGTGCCGGCGGGGCACCAGCAGGGTGTGGCCCTTGAACAGTGGCCGGCGGTCGAGGAAGGCCACCGACCGGCGATCCTCGTACACCCGGTGCGCTTGGGTGCGGCCGGCCACGATCGAGCAGAACACGCATCCCGACACCGCCGACATGTGGACCATCCTCGCCCATCCGCCGCCCGCGGCGCGCCGGGCGAGGCCGGCGCAGGCATCCACCCTTCGGTCCCCGCCCGGGTGTTTCATGGGCAGCGGTGACCTGTCCCGCACCCGGTTCGAGCCGCCCACCGATGTCGCGGGGTTCGGGGGTGCCCGTCGAGGTAGGAGTCCCGTGACCGATCCCGTCGTCGCCGCGCGCCCATCCAGCTGCCCACCGCACAAGACCTACGTGGTGGACACCTCGGTGCTGCTGGCGGATCCGCAGGCCATGTTCCGTTTCGAGGAGCACGAGGTGGTGCTGCCGCTCGTGGTGCTGTCCGAGCTGGAGGCCAAGCGCCATCATCCCGAGCTGGGTTGGGCCGCCCGGCAGGCGCTGCGCCAGCTCGAGCGGCTGCGCCGGGTGCATCGCACGCTCACCAACCCGGTGCCGGTGACCGAGGTGGGGGGCACGCTGCGGGTGGAGGTGAACCACCAGGACACCGCGGGCCTGCCCGAGACCCTCACCCTCGACACCAACGACCATCGCATCCTGGCCGTGGCCCGCAACCTGGCCACCGAGGGCCACGACGTCACCCTGGTCACCAAGGACCTGCCACTGCGACTCAAGGCCAGCGTGGTGGGCCTGGCCGCCGAGGAGTACCGCAGCGAGCTGGCCGAGGACACCTCCTGGACCGGTTTCGTCGCCCTCGACGTGCCGGGGGTGGTGATCGACGAGCTGTTCGACCAGCGGGTGGTCGACCTGGACGAGGCCCGGCAGCTTCCCTGCCACACCGGGGTGGCGCTGGTGTCGGGCTCGCAGTCGGCACTGGGGCGGGTGCACCCGGACAAGCGGGTGCGGCTGGTGTGCGCGGACCGTGAGCTGTTCGGGGTGCGGGGCCGCTCCGCCGAGCAACGCATCGCCTTGGACCTGCTGGCCGACGACGAGATCGGCATCGTGTCGATCGGCGGCAACGCGGGCACGGGCAAGAGCGTGCTGGCGCTGGCCGCCGGTCTGGAGGCGGTGCTCGAGCAGCGCACCCACAAGCGGGTCACCGTGTTTCGACCCATCTACGCGGTGGGTGGCCAGGAGCTCGGGTACCTGCCGGGCAGCGCGGACGAGAAGATGTCGCCGTGGGCCCTGGCGGTGACCGACGCGCTGGAGTCGATCGTGGGACCGGACGTGCTCGAGGAGGTGACCGCCCGCAACCTGCTGGAGGTGCTGCCGCTCACCCACATCCGGGGTCGCTCGCTGTCGGACGCGTTCGTGATCATCGACGAGGCGCAGAACCTGGAGCGTTCGGTGCTGCTGACCGCGCTGTCCCGGCTGGGGGTGGGATCGCGGGTGGTGCTCACCCACGACGTGGCCCAGCGCGACAACCTGCGGGTGGGCCGCTACGACGGGGTGGTGTCGGTGATCGATGCGCTGAAGGGCCACCCGCTGTTCGCGCACATCACCCTGCAGCGCTCGGAGCGCTCAGCGGTGGCCGCACTGGTCACCGACCTGCTCGACGGCCCCGGGTTCTGATCGCGTCCGCGATACGCTCGGGCCTCGGGTTCCTCGAAGCGCGGGAGATTCGGGCGGATGCCGACCACGGTGGTGTTGCACGTCGAAACGGGGGAGCGCCTCGCTGCGCACCCGCCGTTCCGTCAGCTCCACGGGCTCGCGTGCCAGCTGTTGGAGCGCCAACTCGAACCAGCTGCGCACCGGGCGACGGTGAAGCCGTTCGCCATCAGCCCGTTGGCCTGTCGCTGGGACGGCACCCGTGCCTGGCAGATCACCTGGCTGCCGGATGAGGAGGTGCCGCCGATCCTCGAGCGGGTCGTACACGGTCGTCTCGGTGACATCCCGATCGTCCTGGTCCCGGAGGCGATGGTGCATCGCTCGTTCCGCGAGCTGCACGAGGCGGAGCGCGGCACGGCGTTCGATCTGCAGTTCCGCTCCCCGACCTGGTTCTCCCGCAGCGGCATCGAGTTGGTCCTCCCGGATCCAGCCGTGATGCTGGCCGGGCTGGCCCGCCGGTGGGACGAGCTTGCGCCGTCACCGGTGCCGGCCGAGGTCCTCGGTGCACTGGCCCGGGTCGTCCAGGTCGCAGCGGTGGACATCCAGACGATCCGGACGAACTCGGTGCGGGAGATCCACCTCGACGATGGCATCGCTCCCCTCGTCCGCCTCGAGCTCGACGAGCGTGGGCCGAGAACTGCCGCTGACCGCGCCGGATTCGTCGGCGCCGCCCGCCTGGTGCTGGCAGCGCCGGCGTCACGAGGCTTGGACGAGTCGCTGCGAGCGGCCTGCGAGGAGTGGTTCGGCACGCTGATGTGGTTCGCCGGGTTCGCCGGGGTCGGCAAGGCCGTTACCCACGGCTTCGGCTGGTGCGAGGTCACGGCGGCGGACTCCGGGGCGTTCCGTCGACGGGTGCGGGTAGCGCTCCCGGGTGAGCGACCGCGCCGGCCCCGGGTCGACCGTCCATCACTCGACCCTGTCGAGGCCGTGTGGTGAACGACGTGGTGCTCGTCGGCTTCGACGTCCACGCCATCCAGGCCTACGTGATCGTGCCGATCCACCCCATCGACATGAGCGGCGGCTCGTGGCTGTTTGAGCGGTTCAGGCACGACGGCCGGCGAGGCCGCGCTGACCGGCTCCGGGCCTGGCTCCTGGGGTGACCAACCCGGCCGGGGTCGCAGGGGAGGCGGGTGATGGGATCGCTGGTGGTCCAGCTCGCTCGGCAGCAGTGCCTCCTCGACGCCTGGTCCTCGATCCGCGAGGCGGCCGACCCGGGCTCGAACACCGCCCAGGCGATCCGGGCCTTCGAGCCGCGGGCGGCCTCACGGATCGCCGAGATCGGCGCGGCGCTGGCGGCGGGAACCTGGCGACCTCGGCCGGTCTTCCCGGTCACGATCCCGAAGCCTGACGGCAGCGCACGGGAGCTGGGCGTACCGGCGCTCGAGGACCGGATCGTCGAGCGGGCGGTGCTGTCGGTGCTCGACCCGCTCGTCGATCCCCACCTGTTGCCGTGGTCGTTCGCCTATCGGCGGGGGCTGGGCGTTCCGGACGCGATCGACGCGCTGGTCGATGCCAGGGATCGGGGCACCACGCACGTGGTGCGCGGGGACTTCGCGGACTGTTTCGCCTCCTTCCCCCGTGCACGCGTGGTGAATGCCCTGGCGGCGCTGGTCGGCGACGCCGAGATGGTGGAGCTGGTTCGACTGCTCGTGTACCGACCCGTGGTGGGAGACAAGGACTCGGGACCGGTGGGCCTGCACGAGGGCTCGCCGCTGTCGCCGTTGCTGGCGAACGTCTACCTCCACCACTTCGACACCGCGATGCTCTCCAAGGGCTGGCAGGTGGTCCGGTACGCGGACGACTTCGCCATCCCGGCATCGAGCCAAGGTGAGGCGGAGCAGGCGATCGTCGATGCGTCGAGGACCGCTGCTGGGCTGGGGTTGGATCTGAGCGGATCGAAGACCTCGGTCCACACCTTCGACGAGGGTGTGCCGTTCCTGGGGACGATCGTGTCTGCCGCCAGCACCCAGCGGCGTCAGACGACGAAGCGGTCGCTGCAGAGCACGGTGTACGTCGTGAACGAGGGTGGTTTGCTGCGCTCGAAGGGCGAGCGCCTCCGACTCGAGCGGGATGGCGAGACCGTGTTGAGCGTGGCCTGGAACCGGGTGCGCCAGCTCGTGATCTTCGGCCGCACGGGCTTCACCACCCCGTTCGTCCAGCAGGCCTTGGCCCGGGGGATCGACCTGGTGCTGCTCGATCCGTCGGGTCGGTTCCAGGGGCGGCTCCAAGCGGGGTCCTCGACGAACGCGACCGTCCGGCTGGCCCAGTACCGGGCGTGCGACGACGACGATCGACGTCTGGTGATCGCTCGACAGTTGGTCGCCGGCAAGATCGCGAACCAGCGGGTGTTGCTGGTTCGTTCGGCTCGGCGAGGGGACTTCGCGTGGATCGGCCAGGAGGTTCGGGCCCTCGACGAGTCCCGGCGGGCCGTCGATGCTGCCCGGAACCTCAACGAGCTCCGCGGGGTCGAGGGGGCGGCCAGCCGCCGGTACTTCCGGGCACTCGCCCGCCTGCTCGGCGACGGATGGGGTTTCGAAGCCCGCAAGCGGCGCCCGCCCCCCGATCCGGTCAACGCGTTGTTGAGCCTCGGGTACACGCTGCTGCTTCACGACGCGATCGCCGCGGCCGAGGCTGCACACCTCGACCCGTACGTGGGGATGCTCCACGACGTGCAGGTGGGGCGACCGAGCTTGGCGCTGGACCTCATCGAGGAGTTCCGCCCCCTCATCGTGGATTCCGTGGTGGTACGGGCATTGAAGACCGGCATGCTTCGGGCGGATTCCTTCGAATACCAGGATGCGGGGGATGACAAGACGAACTGTCGGTGCACAGGCCCAGGGCTCAAGCGGTTCATCGCGGCCTACGAGCGCCGCATGCTGACGGTGTTCTCACACGCCGTCTCCGGTCGTCGGGTGAGCTACCGGGTGGGCGTCCAGCTCCAGGCGCGGCTTCTGGCCGATGCCCTCTCGAAGACCGATGGCGTCTACCAGCCGATTCTCTGGAAGTGATGGCGGATGGTCTGGCTGATCACCTACGACATCGCCGACGACCGGCGCCGCGAAGCGGTGTCCGCGGCCCTGGCGGCGTGGGGCGCGCGGGTGCAGTTCAGCGTGTTCGAGTGCGAGTTCCCGGACTCGGCGGTGGCCGCCGAGATCGTCGCGCAGGTCGAGATGCTCATCGACCCGGTCGACGACCAGGTCAGGGTCTATCGGCTGCCCGGTGAGGGGACGTCGTGGCGGCAGATCCTCGGTCGGCGGCGTTTGGAGGAGCGTGAGGACTTCTGGATCGTCTGAGAAGCGTGACCGGCGCCCTCGCGGCGAGCCCCACTCGGGGCCGGTTCGCGCCATCGCGAAAACCCTGGTCAGGAGGGGTGTGGAGGCGTCGCGGCAGGGTTTCGGGGGTGCTCACGGGACCTCCGCGGGCACGGTTCGCGATCTGGCCCGCGAAAGCCCTGGTCAGGAGGGGTGAAATCCGGCTAGGGTCAGCAATCAACGCCCGGCTCGTAGGGCATTGAAACCG
>NZ_DAIUCK010000088.1:0-13993 GCF_036846205.1 Rhabdothermincola sp.
GTGTGGGATGGCCCGATGTCGGCCTCCGGGCGGGGGATCCCGCCCGGCGCCGGGATGAGCGCCTTCGAGCCGGCCGGATCGGTGCCGATCAGGCGGTCCGGAGGTGCGTGCGGAGGTGTGCCGGTACCGGGATGTCGGGCAGCTGGTCCTCCGGGCGGGGGTGCTTCGGGGGGCGTCCCCGACGTCGTTTGGTGGCCAGGATCTTGCCGTTGAGGAACAGCTGCCCACCCCACACACCCCACGGTTCGCGGCGGGCGATGGCGCCTTCGAGGCACTCGAGGATCACCGGGCACGCCGAGCAGATGGTCTTCGCTCGGGCGATGTCCTGCAGCTCCTCCGAGAAGAAGACCGCCGCGAGCGAGGCTTCGCCGTCACGGCAACGGGCCTCGCCCCACCAGTCCTCGATGATGCTCCCGCTCAGCTGGGCGAGCATGTGGTTCTTCCCCTTCGTCGAACCACCGGCCTCTTCGGCGGTGGCGGTGTGTGTCAGGTGTGTCGGTGCAGTCAGGCGTGGGTGCAACGGGTCTCCGAGATGCAAGAAGGCCGCCGGTTTCCCGGCGGCCTTCGGAGCGATCCTTCTTCGCAGGTGTGTGGCTACTGCGAGGTCTCCTCCAGCCGCTGGGGGTCGAGCTTGTGGCCGAACACGGTCACGTCGATGCTCGCGGTCCCGGTGCCGTACCACGGGGACGGGCAGGCGAACATGCCGGCGCGAGCGCGCGACGCCACGGCGTTGGCCGTCCGGCCTGCCATGTCGGGTGTCGAGCGCTTCATCGTTGCCGTGTTCTTTCTCGGTGTTCCTTCTCGCAGTGGCCGGCTCGGAGCCGAACCCCGAGCGGTGACCGTGTCGCAGGAGCTACCTGCGCCGATCCATCGCACCACGGCGCCGAGGGCTCGTCAACTGATTTTCCGATGTCGAGGGCATGGCGCTTCGGGGGCGTGAGCGGCCCAACAGGTGGGAGGCCGGTGGCTACGGTCTGCCCGATGCGCGAGCACGGTGCTGACCGCCTGGTCGACGTTCCCACCACCGGCCGGGTGTACCGGGCCGAGCGGCGGGTGCGGTTCGGTGACGTCAGCCCCGCCGGTCGCGCCCGGTTCGACGCGCTGGCCTGCTTCCTCCAGGACGTCTCCAGCGACGACACCGCCGACGCCGGTCTCGACGACGACCTGGCGTGGGTGGTGCGGCGCACCGTGTTCGAGGTCCGCCGGCCGGCCGTGTTCCGGGAGCTGCTGGAGCTGACCACCTTCTGCTCCGGAATCGGTAGCCGGTGGGCCGAGCGGCGGGTCGCACTGCGGGGTGAGCGTGGTGCGGTGATCGACGCCGCCACGCTGTGGGTGCACGTCGAGCTGCCGTCGGGCCGACCGATCCCGCTCGACGGGCAGTTCCTCGATCTGTACGGGCCCGCCGCGGCAGGTCGGGAGGTCACAGCCCGGCTCCGCCACCGCGCCCACGTGCCGGACGTCGCGGCCAGGCGACCATGGGGTCTTCGGTTCTGCGACTTCGATCCGCTGGGGCACGTGAACAACGCTGCGAGCTGGGCGACCGTGGAGGAGGTGCTGGCCGGTCGGCCCGGACTCCGCCCCCCGTATCGAGCCGAGCTCGAGTACCGGGCGCCCATCGAACGGGGCGCCGTGATCTCGCTGGCCACGGTGGCCCTCGATGACGGTGGGTTGGCCATGTGGGCCCTCGAGGACCGCACCGGCGAGCTGCACCTCACCGGGCTGGTCTCGCCCCTCGCCGGTTGATCAACCACTCGGATCCACCACCCGCCCCATCTGCAGCACCAGCCGGGTCTGCCGATCCACGACCAGGAACAGGAACGGTCGATCGACGCTGACGGTGCGAGGCGCGACCGCTGGGGGGCTTGCCGGAGACGGCCGCAACACCGTCACCGCATCCCCGTCGCTGCCCTGCTCGTCCGCGCCGACGGCGGTCTGGTGGACCGTGCGGGAGATCGACAGCTCCTCGTCGCCGGTGACGCCGGAGAAGTCGGCGCCGTCGGTGAACGCCGAGCGGAGTCCCAGGGCGACGAGGGGTTGCTCGAGGTCGATGGTGCCGGCCACGTGGAAGCGTGGCATCTCCAGTTCGACGTTGGCCGGTCGGAGGCCGTCGATGACCCGCCCGAGCGCCTCGCCGTCCAGCGACTGCTCGACGGCATCGAAGGCTCCCTGGTCGGGGACGACGAGGATCATGGCCAGCTCGTCACCGAGGTAGGGGACTGCCAGCGCCTCCCACCCCGGGCCGCGGCCCATGGCGAACCCGTTCGGGCCGGCGGTGGACATGGTGGGCACCTCGACCGTGCGACCGTCGACGGTCGTGAAGGGTGCCAGTCGGGTGCGTTGCGGATCGAACCGCGTCTTCCATGGCGCCCGCAGCGACGCCACGCTCGGCACGACGAACCGGGTGAACTCGCTGATGCTGCCCTTCGGGAGGAGCTGGGTGACCTGGCCGCCGGTGGCCGAGTCCGCCCAGCGGTCGATGATGCGCCGGGCCCGGTCGGGATCGGATCGGAAGTCGGCCGAGTGCAATCCGGTCTCGTAGTAGCGCGCCAGGTCGTCGAGCAGCGACGAGCGGGGATCGGTGTCGAGCTGGACCCACAGCGACCCCGCGGCCCGGAGCTCGATCGAGCCCCGGCGGACGTCGCTGGCCCGCTCGCCGTTGCGCTGCGCCAGCGCCGATCGAAGCGTGTTGAGGCCGTCGTCGAGCTCGCTTCCCGGTCCGGTGTGCAGCAGGCGGTTCAGCTCGTCCCGGGTGGGTCCGGCCGCGCCGAGTCGGGCCTGGGCGAGGGAGATCGCCACCGCGTACGGCGAGACGGCGACGTTCCCGCCCCGCAGCGCGAGCTGGCGGTGGAGGTCGGCGGCGAAAGCGTTGAGCGACTCCACCGTCGGGGCCACCGCTCGCTGATCGGGTGTGGCCCGGGCCGCGTCGCTGCGGACCTCCCGCCCGTCGAGATCCGCGCAGCTCACGGCCACCAGCGTGAGGCCGGCCGCGACCAAGACGGCAACCAGGCAGCGGAGGGCCCGCCGGCGTCGGGGTGTGCAGCGCACCGCCCGAGACGCTAGGCGAGGGTCGGTGGGCGGACGATCGCGGCGTCGAGCGCCGTACGATGAAGGGGTGCAGGTCACCGCCACGGAACGGGCTGTCCAGATCGTCGAGCGGGCCAAAGCCGCTCGGCGGGGCTCGCTCACGATCACCATCGGCACCGGCTGCTGTGAGTCGACCGCCCCGTTCCTCTACGAGGACTTCTGGCCCGGTCCCGACCAGGAGGTGGTCGGCGAGGTGGCCGGTGTGCCGGTGTACGCCCCGGAGTACCTGCGCACGATGTACCCGGGTGACGACGGGGTGGTGATCGACGTCTACGAGGGCCCGGCGGAGTCGATGTCCATCGAGACTGAGTGGGACTGCCGGCTGTTCCTGCGCGGCCACGGCGTCGACACCGGATCCGACACCGTATGTGCCGTCGAGCCCGAGGGCCCCGGGCTGTTGGCCACCTCACCACCGGGCTCGCACGTGCGAGGCGAGCTGCCCGAGCAGTTCCGCAGGCTGAAGCTGCGCTGACCCGCTGCGTCGGGTGGGTGGATCGGCGCTCGCTCCGGCAGTGTGGCGCACCCGCCTCTAGGCTTCCAGCGCATGAGGTACGTGGAGGCCGGGGGTGTGCGGCTGTCGGTGATCGGGCTCGGCACCTGGCAGTTCGGCTCGGCGGAATGGGGCTACGGCGAGGACTACGCCCGCACCACCGCGGGCCAGCTGGTGCGCCGGGCCCTCGACCTGGGGATCAACCTGATCGACACCGCTGAGATCTACGGCATGGGTCGCTCCGAGCGGATCGTGGGGGAGGCCATCGCCGGCCGCCGCGACGAGGCGTTCGTGGCCACCAAGGTGTTCCCGGTGCTGCCGATCTCCCCGGTCGTGCAATGGCGGGGGGTGCAGTCGGCCCGGCGCCTCGGCGTCTCGCACCTCGACCTCTACCAGGTGCACTGGCCGAACCCCGTGGTGCCGCTGCCCACGACGATGCGGGGCATGCGCGCCCTGCTCGAGGTCGGTCTGGTGCGCCATGTCGGGGTGAGCAACTTCGACGTGGCGTGGTGGCGGCGGGCGGAGCGGGCGCTGGGCTCGCCGGTCCTCACGAACCAGGTGCAGTACAGCCTGGCCTGCCGCAAGCCCGACCGGGCCGGAGGGGTCGTGCCCTATGCCCAGCAGCACGATCGCCTGGTGATCGCGTACAGCCCGCTGGCCCAGGGTCTGCTCGGGGCTCGCTACGACGCCTCCCACCCGCCGAGCGGTTCGGCTCGGGCGGGCAACCCCTTGTTCCTGCCGGAGAACCTGGAGATGGCACAGGGGCTCATCGACGCGCTGCGTACCGTCGCCCGCTCGCACGACGCCACTCCGGCCCAGGTGGCGCTGGCGTGGGTGATCCGACGGCCGAACGTCGTCGCCATCCCCGGGGCGAGCAGCATCGAGCAGCTCGAGCGCAACGCGGAGGCAGCCGACCTCGAGCTGAGCGACGACGACGATGCCTGGCTGACCGACGAGAGCGACCGCTTCCGACCGGTGCGTGGAGTTGCCGCCCTTCCCGGGCTGCTCGCGGCCCGCCGGGCGGCAGGCCGGCCCAGTGGGCCCGCACCGGTGGACGAGACGGCGCCGGAGGAGGTCGGGGCCGAGGTGGTCGACTTCGCGGACTCCGACGCCTGACCCCGCCGCCTGGCGGGTCTCAGGTGCTCGTCGCTTCCGTGGCCTGGGCGTCGAGCGCGGCCAGGGCGGCCTCCAGCATCCGGGCCGAACAGCCGGCCATGTCGGCCGGCGGCACGTAGTCCTCGACGAGGCGGTCGGCGATCTCCCGGAAGGCCGTCGCCGCCGGGCCGGTGCCGAGGGCCACGGGTCGACCGTCGTCACCGCCCCGGGCGACGGATGGCTCGATCGGCACCCGGCCGAGGAGGGGGATTCCCGCGTCGTGGGCGAGCTGCGCACCGCCGCCCGAGCCGAACAGCTCGTAGCTCGAGCCGTGTTCGCACTCGAAGCTGCTCATGTTCTCGATCACGCCCACCACGCGCAGGTAGCTCTTGCGGGCCATGCTGACCGCCCGCACCGCCACCTTCTGGGCGCTGCGGGCCGGGGTGGTGACCACGATCATCTCGGCCCGGGGCAGCATCCGGGCCAATCCCATCTGCACGTCGCCGGTGCCGGGCGGCATGTCGATGAGCAGGTAGTCCATCTCACCCCACGACACGTCTTCGAGGAAGTGCTGCACGGCCCGGTTGAGCATCAGGCCCCGCCACATCAGCGCGGTCTCCTCGTCGTCGACCAGGTGACCCATCGAGACCACCTTGAGCGATCCCTCACCGCAGGGCTGCACGTGCGGCAGGATCTTCTTCTCACCCGGCTTGCCCTGCAGCCGGCCCTCGACGCCGAGCATGCGGGGGATGGAGAACCCCCAGATGTCCGCATCGAGCACGCCCACCGTGAATCCTCGGGCGGCGAGGGCGACGGCCAGGTTGGCGGTGACGGACGACTTGCCCACACCCCCCTTGCCGGAGGCGACGGCGAGCACCCGGGTCATGGGAGGGATCTCTGTGTCGGGGGCGCGCTCGCGGACGTTCCAGCGAGCCTTGGCCATGGCCGCGGAGCGCTCCTCCGAGGTCATCTCGGTCCACACCAGCTTCACCGCTCGCACCCCCGGGAGGGATTCGAGGCGGGCCTTGACGTCACGCTGGATCTGGGCCCGCAGGGGGCAGCCGGCGGTGGTGAGGGCCAGGGTGACCGTGACGGTGCCATCCGGGCTGACGTCGGCTCCCTTCGCCATCCCGAGCTCCACGATGTCGCTGCCCAGCTCGGGGTCGATCACGCCCCGGAGCAGGCCCAGGACCTCGTCCACGGTGGGGAGGGGAGCAGCGGCCACACCGAGATTCTAACGGGGTCGACCGTGTAAACTCACGGTGTGAGCCACGATGGGCCGGAGATCGACCTGACTGATCCGCGCGCCCCGCGGCTCGACATCCTCAAGGCCCTCGGTGACAACACCCGCTACGCCATCTACCTGGAGCTGGCCCGCTCCCCCATCCCGCTGGCCACCGCGGACATCGCCGAGATCCTGGGCCTGCACGTGAACACCGTGCGGCCCCACCTGGAGCGGATGCGTGAGGTGGGGCTGCTCCAGGTCGACACCGAGGCCCGGGGTGGGGTGGGTCGGCCCCAGCACCGCTACTCCCTCGCCCCCGGCGCGCCGTCGCTGGGGCTGGAGCCCTCGCCCTACCCGATCCTCACCGGGGTGCTCCTGCAGGCCGCGGCCGACGCCGGGCTCGACGGCTCCGAGCTCGCGGATGCCGCCCGGGCCCAGGGGCGGGCCGACGCCCGCCGGTGGGAGCCCGGCACCGACCCCATCGACGCCCTGATGATCGAGCAGGCCCGGCTGGGCTTCGACCCGACCGTCGTCGACGGTGACGGGTGCGCCACGGTGGCGTTCGCCCACTGCCCGTTCCGTTCCCTGGCGGAGTCCCATCCCGATCTCGTGTGCTCCGTGCACTGCGGGCTGGTGGAGGGGCTGGTCGACGAGCTCGGTGATGCCGAGGTCACCGAGTTCCACCCGCTGGTCGACCGCACGCCCTGCCAGGTGGAGGTGGCCCGCCGATGAGGGCCAGGTGTCTTCGGATGAAGTGCCCTCGGGTGCGGGTCGGCGCCGATCGCGGCGCCGGTATCCTTGTCCCGTCCGAACCATCCCAGGAGGCTCGATCGTGATCACCCTCACCGAGAGTGCGTCAGGCAAGGTGAAGGAGCTCATCGCCCAGGAGGGCGACGAGAACCTGATGCTGCGCGTCGCGGTGCGACCGGGCGGGTGCTCGGGCTTCAGCTACGAGATGTTCTTCGACACCGAGCGCGACAGTGACGACCTGACCGCCGAGTACGGCGGCGTCACGGTGGTGGTCGACCCCTCCAGCGCGCAGCTCCTCACCGGGGCCACGCTCGACTACAAGGATGGCCTGCAGGAGGCGGGGTTCTCGATCAACAACCCCAACGCCCAGCGCACCTGCGGCTGCGGTCAGTCCTTCAGCTGACGGGTAGCGCGTCGGCTCCCGACTGGGCCCTGCGAGGTCCTTGACCTCTCTCTCTCTCTGGTATTAGTACCTTGTCGCTATAAATTTGTTGGCGACCAGGGCGATCCCAGGACGCTTCGGGGGTTTGCGATGGACCGGGAGGGAGCAGGGTGCGTCTCGGACGCCCGAGCGGACGCGGAGCGAGTCGAGCGGCGCCATCCCCTCGCTCTCGTGATGGTGGCGGCGGTCGTGGCGCTCGCGGCGGGCTGTTCGGGCTCTGGAGCCTCGGCTGGCGACTCCGGGGAGGGCGGGCGAGCACGCTCCGCGGAGGCGATCGAGGCGGACCTGCGGGCGCAGGCCGCCGCGGCGGGGATCACCGTCCCGGATGATCTGCGCCCATCGACAGGCCAGCTCGATGCGATGGCCGACGAGAAGGTGGAGCGCTTTGAGCTGGAGCGCCAAGTGCAGGCGTTCTTCGCTTGCCTGCGCGATGCCGGCTTCGAGGTCAAGGACCATGGCTGGGACGAGCAGCGGAACGGCCCCGACTTCGACGTGGGCCGGACATCGGACGGGCCGACCGCCTTCGGCTCGAACCCCTACTCCGACCCTGCATATGTCCGCTGCTACGGGGAGCACTACGCGCTCGTGAGCACCGCTTGGGATCGCCAGAACCTTCCCAGCATGGACGAGTTGCGGGAGCTGGTACGAGCCACGCTGGAGTGCGCTGCGGAGGCGGGTGTCGAGGCGTCGAGCCTCGATGAGCTCATGCCGACGATGCTCGAAGCGCTGAACGAGGTGAAGATGGGCCAGCCGAGTCCCCTGGACGACACGACCGCGAAGGCACTCGTCGCGTGTCATGAGCGCTATGCGAGCAAGATCGCCACGGCGAGCCAGGCCGAGGCGGAGCAGCTCAGCTCTGAGCGGCTCCGATAGGCGTTGTCCGGCCCCGTTCGTCATGTGATGATGGGCTCCCGGTTCGCTCGCGGGGTGGTGCCCTTGCTCGCCCCGCTCGTCGTCCTCGTGGCGCTGATCGTGATCGTCCTGCGCGTCGACACCAACGCGGTCGAAGCGATCACCGGCCCGGGACGCCTGGACACCCTCGTCGTCGAGGAGGCTGTCGTGCCGAAGACCGTTGCGGCGAGCCTCGTCAGTTCCGGGCGCCGATCGGCCACACTTCGCACGGCACCGGGCAGGGCGGGCACGGTCACGGCCGTGTCGATCGAGGCAGGCTCCACGATACGCACCGGTTCGCCGTTGTTCGAGGTGAACGGTCGCACGGTGCTGGCGGCGGCGACCGAGCGACCCTTCTACCGTCCGATCAGCCCAGGGGCGTCGGGCCCGGACGTGGAGATGCTCGGCCAGCTCCTGGCCCGACTGGGACTCGTCGACCCCTCGGTCGTCGGCCGCCAGGCCGGCTGGGAGCTGGTCCAGGGGATCGACCGGCTCTGGCGGCAGCTCGGCGACGACCCGGGCCAGAACTACCAGTTCGAGCCGAGCTGGCTGGTGTGGATACCCGTGGACGAGATGGTCGTGGCGGACTCGGTCCTGGAGGTGGGGATGCCCGTGCCCGAGATCATCGGTGGGGCCGTCGGCGCCCACGCGGCAGCTCGGGTCGTGCTCTCGGATGGCAGCGAGCTGCCACGCGATGACTGGAGCAGGTACCGCGTGCAGCGGTTCAACGGTGCCGCGGTGCCGGGAGTGGAGCCGCTGCTCGAGGACGTCGTCGACGATCCGGGCCGGTACCTGGAGTCGACGATGGGAGCTGGTGGCTCGGGGCCCGACGCTGGTGGGCCACGGGCCACCGGGGGTGCGCAGGCCGACGGCGCCCAGGAGGCTTCGTACTCGCTGGTGCTGCAACTGCCTGAGACGGTCGAAGGCGCGGTGGTTCCGCTCACCGCGCTGCTGGGTGCTCCGGGCCGCCAGTGCGTCGTCGTGGTCGACGAAGGTCGCCGCGAGACCCGAGCGGTGGACGCACTCGGAGAGGCGAACGGCCGCCCCGTCGTCGAGGGCATCTCACCGGGCGATCGCGTGCTCGCGACCCCTGATCCGGTCGCCTTCCGGTGCCCGGGTTGAGGTCGCCATGAGCGCGTCGGTGTGCCTTCAGCAGGTGACCTTCACCTATCGGCGTGCCAACCGCTGCTTCGGCCCGTACGAGGCCGAGCTGCGATGGGGTGAGCTGGTCGCGATCATGGGGCCATCCGGCGCAGGGAAGTCGACGCTGCTGTGGCTCATCGCCGGACTGTTGAAGCCCGCTGCAGGCACGATCACCCGCCCGGCCCCGCGCTCACCCAACCGCCCCGCCGTCGCATGGGTCACCCAGCAGACGAACCTGCTCTCGTCCCGGTCGGTGCTCGACAACGTGCTGGTGGCGATCCGCGCGTTCGGTGTCCCGACCCTTGCCGACATGGCCCTCGCCCGCCAGCGTCTCGCGGATGTCGGCCTCGGCGCGTACGGTGACCGCCGGAGCGCCGAGCTGTCGGGTGGTGAGCGCCAACGGCTCTGCGTCGCTCGTGCCGTGGCCGGAGGTGCCCCCGTCCTGCTGGCGGACGAGCCCACCGGCCAGCTCGACGACGCGACCTCCCGTGGGGTCTTTCAGGCCCTCCGAACCGCGACCTCCGACGCAGTCGTGATCGTCGCCACCCATGACACGGCGATCCGCAACGTCGCCGATCGGGTCTTCCAACTGCGCGATGGCTCCCTGGTCGAGTCCTGATCGGCCGCCACGACCGCAGGTCGGCTACGAGGCGTTCACCAACGTCGGCGCGAACCGGTTCACCACCCTCCTGCTCGCGGTGGGCCTGCTCGGGATGCTGATCGTGTCGGTCGGCCCGATCCTGTTGGGGGACCGCGCCGCGATCCGCGACACCGTCGAGGCGGTCGAGGTGGGCACGCTCACCTACGAGCTGCATCCGTCGGATCGCTCGCATAACCCCACCATGGGGGCCGAGGAGTGCGATTCGGGCTGGTTCAACCCGGTCGGGGTGATCCGCTGGAGCGGGGCTGCGTCGGCGCCACGGCTGGTGGCACCCCGAGGCGAGCTCACGCTTCCGGTGCCGGCCTACGAGGTCTCCGCGGGGATGCTGCGGCGCCTGGGGGTCGCAGCCGGGAGCGATGAGGTGCTCGTCGGAGCGGCCTACGCGGAGGAAGCCGGTCTCCGCTCGGGGTCCGTGCTGCTCATCGACGATCGTGAGCGGTACGCACGCGTGGTGTCGCTGCCTGGTGAGCTGCACGCCTACCAGCGCGCCGTGCTGGTACCGAGCACCGGATTCCGGGCCACTACTTGTGTGGTCGGCCTCGACCCGGCGGTGTGGCGTGCGCCGGACCGGTCGATCGACGCCACCGTTCCGGTGGCGATCAGTGACTGGCTGCGACGCTGTGTCGCGTGTGACCAGGTGCGGATCTCCGATGCGGTTCGCGCCGCGGCACGGCGAGTCGACCTCTGGCCGATCGGGGTGGTGGGAGCGGCCCTGCTCGGCGTGCTGTACGTCGTCCTCCGGCGGTCGGATCTGGCGGTGTACCGGCTGGTGGGCTTCGGACGGGCCGGCACCGCAGCGGTCGCCGGCCTGGAGGCGGTCGTGATCGGGGCGTGGTCAGCCGCAGTCGCTGCGGTGGCGTTCGCTGGGGTCTTGGATCGGCCACCGCCGGTTCCGCGGGAGCTCGTGATCCGATACGTCCTGATTAGTGCGTGCATCGTCGCGGCGTGGGTGTCCGGTGTCGCACTCGCGGCCATGGCGATCTCCGAGCGCCGCGTCATCGCAGCGCTGCGAGGGTGACAGCGAGCGCCCCGGGGGTGCTCAGGACGGCAACCGGTCGAGCGCCTGGCGGAGCTCCTGGCGGTCGAACACGTTGTCGAGCCGCTCGATGATCACGCCCGAGCGGTCGGCGACGAACAGGCACGGCTCGAACACCAGCCCGTAAGCGTCCACCACCGGCGTCAGCGTGGCGGTGGCCAGATCACCCGTCGCGGCCGCGTCAGCCCAGACCTCGGCGTGGAGGAACTGCACCCCCGGACGCGAGCCGACTTCCTCGAGGAGCAGGTCCAGGACCGGCCCACAGGCCGCGCTGGTGCAGAACCGGGGCGTCGCCACCAGCAGCACGGTGGGCTTGCCGGCGGCCAGCGCCTCGGTGAGCGTCGGCTCGTGGAGCGGGCAGGGGGGCTCGTGGGTGCAGTAGGGCTCGACCCCCCGATGGTCGCCCGGCGTCGGCGTGTCGACCGGCACCATCTGCTGGCCCGGCTGGCGTAGCGACACCTGGTCGGCGGCGTCCACCTGCACCGCCTGGCGGCGGGTGCCACCATCGATGTCGGTGGTGATCTGGTACACGCCGGGGGCGGCGAAGGTGGTGCGCAGGGGGAAGTAGGGGTACGGCACACCGTCGCGGTGCGCGGCGACCCGCACGGGATCCCCGACGGGCTGGTCGCCCTCGTCCCGAACCTGGAAGGTGAGCTCGTCGGGCACGTCCGTGGCCCGTGCGCCGTCACTCGTGACCAGGGCGAAGGTCAGCCGCTGCTCGGTGCCCGCCACGAGGTAGCCGCCGCGAAACTCGAAGTTCGCCACCAGCTCGCGCTGGCCTTCTCGCAGCGGCTCCAGGCTCACGGTTCCCTCTTGACGGGATTCCCCGGTCTGCCCGCAGGCGGCGAGGACCGCCAGGCCCGCCGAGCCGGCGAGGAACGAGCGCCTGCTGAGCCGCCGGGGCTCGGCCCGGGGCTCGATCCGAGGTTCGGCCACGCCTCGTGCGGTCCGGCGTCGTTGCGGTTCGGGAGCCACGAGTGGTGAACCTATCCTCGCTCCGATGGGCAACGGCCGCGCCACGGGCGGAGCGAGGGAGCAGCAGCCATGGGGGTGACGTTCCTGGTCGACGGCCGGGAGGTCACCCTGGACGACGAGGACTGCTCGTTGCTCGAGGCGCTGCGCGACCGGCTCGGGATCCGAGCTCCCAAGGACGGTTGCAGCCCGCAGGGCCAGTGCGGCTGTTGCACCGTCCTCGTCGACGGCGCTCCCCGGGTGTCCTGCGTCACCCCGCTGCGCCGGGTGGCCGGCCGGTCGGTGACGACCGTCGAGGGGCTGCCCGAGGCCGATCGCCTGGCGTGGGGCGAAGCCTTCTGCGCCACGGGGGGCAGCCAGTGCGGCTTCTGCACCCCGGGCATCGTGGTGCGGCTGGAGTCGCTCCGCCGCAAGGGGGTCCCGGCCGGCGACCGCGCAGCCATCGACCGGGCGCTCGCCGCTCACCTGTGCCGCTGCACCGGCTGGCAGACCATCGTCGAGGCGTACGCCGCGTTCGGTTCGGCCTCCCCCGAGGGCCGGGACCTGGCCGCGGCCGCTCGCCGAGCCGAGCTGGAGGGCGGCACCCCCCAGCGGGTGGCCCCGGAGGTGCCGCTCGGCCAGGGCGGGTTCGCGGAGGACACCGCCCCGGCGGACGCGCTGGTCGCCGTGCCCGATCAGCGTGGCGGGTGGGCGCTCGGCGAGACCCTCGCCGAGGCTCGGCGCGCGGCCGGCAAGGTGCAGGGCCGCCGCACCACCGCGGGGCTGCACCACCCCCTCGAGGTGCCACCGGGCGACTGGGAGGTCACCCTGCGCACGACGTGGGTCGAACCTGCGTATCTGGAGACCGACGCGTCGTGGTGCCTGCCGGGCGGCGAGCCCGCGTCGCCGCTGGCCAACGGAGGCGCGTTCGGCGGCAAGCTCACCAGCGAGGTGGCCGCGGTGGCCCGCCGCCTCGCCGACGAGCAGGGTCGGGCGGTGCGGGTACTGCTGTCCCGCGAGGACGTGGTGCGCCGCGGCCCCAAGCGGCCGCCGATCGCGGCTGGTGTGCGCCGTGACGGCACCGGGGTGGTGCGGGTCGTGACCACGCCGGGCATCCGGGAACGGATCGGCGCGCTGGCCCCGGGCTTGGAGGTCGAGGAGGTGGCGGTGCCGGGGCCGCCGACCTCGGCGGCGCTGCGGGCCGCGGGGTGGGCCGAGGCAGCGGTCCTGCTCGCCGGGGCCCGCGGGCGGGCAGAGCCGGTGCGGTCACCCTCGGGCGCGGAAGCCGAAGCCCAGCTCGGGTCGGACGGTCGGGTGCGGGTGCGGGTCCGCTGCGGAGACCCGCTCGACGAGATCGTGCTGCGCTCCTATTGCATCGGCGCGGCCCACATGGCGCTCGGGTGGGTCACCTCGGAGGGCATCGCCGTCGACGAGGAGGGCGAGCCACACGATCTCACGATCCGCTCCTTCGGGGTGCTGCGAGCCAGCGACACCCCGCCGGTGGAGGTCGAGATCGACGACGACGGCGGCGAGCCGGTCAACGGGTCCGATGCGGTGTTCGCGGCGGTGGCCGCTGCGGCCTGGCTCGCGCAGGGATGCCCACCGGAGTGGCCCACCGGGCGCGGTGTGGGACGATGACCGGATGACCACGCCCATCGGTCCTTACACCCCCATCGTGCGTGCCGGCGACCTGCTGGTGGTCTCGGGTCAGGTGGGGGTCAGAGACGGCGCCATGGTGCCCGGTGGGGTGGCCGCCGAGACCCGCCAGGCGATCGACAACATCGCCGCGTTGCTCGCCACGGAGGGGGCGTCGCTCGCGGACGTGGTCAAGACCACCGTCTTCCTGCGCCACATGCGGGACTTCGCCCTGATGAATGAGGCCTACGCGGAGGTCTTCGGGGAGACCCGCCCGGCTCGCTCGGCCGTCGCCGTGGTGGAGTTGCCCGCGCTCGCTCTGGTGGAGATCGAGGCCTGGGCGTACCGGCCCCGGTCCTGAGGCTGCTTGGAGTGCAGCGGCGGGATCGGCCATGATGGCCCCGTGATCGGTGCCGTCGCGATCGTCGTCATCCTCGTGGTGGTCATCCCCGTGCTGGTGCTGATGAGCTCCGCCATCCTGGCCGGGGTGCTCGGCTGGCTGTTGAAGGCGGAGGTCGACGAGCGCTACGAGGGCACGGAATACCTCGAGCTCGCCAGCTGACCCGCCCAGCTGCGGCTCCCTCCCCCCT
>NZ_DAIUCK010000089.1:0-13688 GCF_036846205.1 Rhabdothermincola sp.
GGGAGGGGGTGCGCGGCTCCCGGGGCGGTGTCGGGGTGTGGCTCAGACGTCCGCGACTTGCGCGGTGGCGATGCGCCACGGCGCCAGCTCGAAGGAGCCTTCGAAGGGCTCGAGCGGTCGGCCGCGCAGGTCGACCAACCAACCCCGTCGGCCGGGGAGGTGCACGACGGTCGGCTCCGGCGAGGGGTTGAACACCCGGACCACCAACTGACCGCGCTCGCGCCGCACGGCCGACACCTCGGCTCCGCCGACCTCCAGCTCGGTGCCGACAGCCGGGCGGTCACCCTCACCGGGCGATGACGTCACCCGTAGCGGGAGGAACGCGTCGTCGACCAGCCCGAACGCAGCCGTGGGGTCATCACCCGCCGCCAGCGCGAACCGCAACGTGTGCGATCCGATCATCTGGGAGCCCTCGGTGTGGATGAACGGCCCCGCCGGCAGGGGCCGGTAGGCCATCGGCGCGTTGGACAGCAGGCCGGTGCAACGCAAGAGGGTGAGGGCCAGGGCATGGGCTGCGCCATCGCGCAGGTCGACCAGCTCGTACTCGAGCAGCCCCTCGTGCACCACCGTCAGCCCGCCCGCGCAGACGAACCGGCGCGAGGGATAGGTCGGCAGGGGCAGCTCGTGCGGTCCACCCTCGGCCTCCAGTCCCCGGGACACCACCGCGAACGCGCACTCCGCGTGGGACTCGCGGGCCGGAGCGGGCAGCGGGAACCAGGCCCGGAGCCGGTGGTCACGGCACGGGTTGTGGAACTCGACGGCCACCCGCACCAGCGGGCTGCCCGCCTGCAGCTCGATCGTCGTCGTGGTCGTCACCTCGACGGAACCCGCACGGGCTCCGGCGATCACCCGCTCGGGCCAGGAGTAGGTGCGCTCGATCGCCACCCGGGCCCGGAGCGGGCCACGCTCGACCACCCGAACCGACACCGATTCCGGGGTGTCCACCACGGAGTCGGTCGCGGGCGGGGAGTAGTTGTAGGTGTCACCCGCGTCGCCGTCGTCGACGAGCCGGGCCATGCCCGCCACCCCGTCGAGGGAGAACGTGCCGGTGGCAGGGTCGACCTCCACGGTCACCAGACCGTTGGCGATCACCGGCGCGCCAGCGCCTTCGACGGTCACCGGGGCCACCCGATCCGCGCCGGGCTCGATGACCTTCCAGCCGAAGCCCGGGACATCGGCCGCCCACGCGAGCACCCGCTGCGAAGGTGGGGTGACCAGCGCGATCCGGGCCGGGCCCTCGGGCAGATCGGCCGCGGCCTCGCTCACGAGGCTCTTCGCCGGGCCGGCGTAGCGCTCGCCGCTGCCGTCGCTGGAGCAGATCAGCCGCACGTCGAGCACCCCGGTCTCCTCGACGTCGATCTCGACGTCGCGCAACTCGTGCATGCCGTCGACCGCCGCGTGCACCAGGGTGACCACGTCGGTCCGGGTCAGCCCGTCAGTGCCGGCCACGCCATCGTTCACCGAGAGCACCTGCGTCCCGTCGATCGGCTCGGTGCCGGCCAGTACCAGCTCGACCACCCCGCTACGGGTGCGGGCCGAGCAGTTGACGGCCAGCGGCCCGGGCACACCGATCGAGCTGGCCAGTGCGGCCACGGCCCGCTCCGCCAGCCCCTCACCGATCTGGCGGGCCTCCGCGTAGCGGTGCCGGACCGCGGCGTTCACCTCGTCGATGGAGCACGCACAGCTCGAGTCGTGGGCCGCGTTGCGGATCATCTCCAGCCAGGCCAGCTCGAGCGCGCGCTGCGGCCAGCGGTCGGCCGGCAGGTACAGCGCGCTCAGTGGCTCGGCCACCCGCTCCAACACCCGCTCGGCCACCGCGGCGGCCTGCTTGACATCGACCCGGTTCGAGGCGACCCCCATGAGCAGGTTGGCCCGCGCCCCCGAGCGCAGCTCCCCGCGCCAGCTGGGCAGCCCCTCGGTCGCCGCCCGCTCCAGGTAGTCCGCGAGGGTGGTGACCCGGAACCGGTAGCCGTCCTGGAGCTGGTTGGCTTCGGCCAGCACCCGGCTCAGGTATGCCTTCGGTCGCAGGTGGTCGGTGCCGTTCATCCACAGGATCGGCCCCTCGAGGAGGAAGCTCGCATGGTCGCGCTCAAAGCGCTCCACCATGCCGACCAGCTCCTTGGCGTCGTCGGGCAGGGCGGCGCCGTTGCCGTAGCCCTCCAGCAGGTACTCGGCCCGCACGGTGGAGCCGTCGGGTGCCGACCACCAGAACGCGGCGCGATCGACGGCCGAGGGCACGCCGCGCCACACGACCGCATGGGCCAGCCCGAACTGGCGGAGGATCTGTGGCATCTGGGCCACGTGCCCGAACATGTCAGGCAGGTACCCGACCTCCATCGCCCCGCCGAAGGCCGCCGCCCGCTCCCAGCCCAGTTGGAGGTCGCGGACCATCGTCTCGCCGGACACGAGGAACTCGTCCATGAGGACGTACCACGGGCCCACCCCCAGGCGCCCGCTGGCCGCCAGACCCCGGAGCCGCTCGGTGTGCTCGGGGCGGACCTCCAGGTAGTCGTCGACCACGGCCATCTGCCCGTCGAGCATGAAGTGCGCAAACCCCGGGTCGCGCTCGAGGAGCGGGAGCAGCTCGTCGACCAGGTCGACGAGCTTCAACCGGAAGGACTGGTACGCCTCGTACCATTCCCGGTCCCAGTGGGTGTGGGGCACGACGGCCACCTCGCGAGTCATGCGGGGAGCCTACGCTCGGCAACCATGCGGATCGCTTTCGGGACCGACGAGCGCACCCCGCTCACCGACGCGGTGCAGCGCCGGCTGCGGGAGGCGGGCCACGAGGTGGTGGTGGTCGGCGAGGGCGACCCCTGGCCCGAGGTCGGCCGCCGGGTCGGCGAGGCGGTCGCGGGTGGTCGTGCCGACCGGGGGGTCGTCTGCTGCTGGACGGGCACCGGCGTGTCGATCGCCGCGAACAAGGTCCCCGGGGTGCGGGCGGCGCTGTGCACCGACGCCGAGACGGCCCGGGGGGCACGCCGGTGGAACGACGCCAACGTGCTCGCCCTCGGGCTGCGGCTCACCTCGGAGGAGGTGGCAGGCGAGATGCTCGACGCCTTCCTCACCACCGAGGTGGACGACGACGAGCGCGCCGCCATCGTCCGGCTCGAACAGCCCGGACCGGGTAGGTTGTGAGGCGATGCCGACGTTCGTGATGCTCTCCGTCCTCGGTCCCGACGGCTCCGCCACGTTGCGCACCAACCCGCGCCGCATCAAGGAGGTCAATGCCGAGGTCGAGGCCATGGGGGCGAAGGTCAAGGACCAGTACGCGCTGTTGGGCCAGTGGGACTTCATCACCATCATCGAGGCGCCCAACGAGGGCGTCATGGCCCGCATCGCCACCACGCTCGCTGCTCGGGGCACCCTCAAGACCCGCACGCTGACCGCCATCCCGGTCGACGAGTTCATCGCCCTGCTCGGTGAAGGGGTGGGCGACGCCCCGCCTCAGTAGAGCACGGGGCCTACCGGCCCGTCAGTACCACCACATGCTCCGGCGGCGTTCGCGGCGAACGTCGGCGTCCGCGAACGGCAGTGGCAGCTCCATCCCATCGGACAGCCGTCGCAGCCGGTACCCGCCCGGGGTGTGCCCGATCACCTCGAATCCCCGAGCCCAGCGACCGTCGAGACGGTTGCGGACCTCGACTCGTGTACCAGGCGCCAACGACTCCGCCGTGCCCTCCGGTTGCTCGCTGCGAACGTGATCGTCGGGTTCCACGGCTGGCCTCATTCTCCCGCTGGGATCCCTCCGCGTCCACCATGTGGTCGGGAGCTCGGTGGGGTCGGTCCGGGGTCGCGCCAGCACCGTGTCATCGGTCACGTACAGTACGGGTCACGGTCCGCCGACCAGGGGGTAGAGGCAATGTCGAGGGGGAACGATTCCAGTCGCCGGGCGTCGAGGGTGCTCGGCCTCGCCATCACCACCACGCTGCTGGTGCTCGCAGCGGCATGCGGCGGTGGCGGCGGTGGCAGCGGCCAGACCGCCGGGACCTCGGACACACTGGCGCCGGACGTGACTGTGGCGCCGAGTGGCGAGGTGAAGACCGGCGGCAAGCTGGTGTACGGCGTCGAGGCCGAAACCTCCGGGTTCGATCCCACCACCGACCGGTGGGCGATCTCGGGCAACCTGATCGCCTTCGCCATCTTCGATCCGCTGGCGGCCTACGACGCGGAGGGCAACCTGCGGCCCTACCTGGCTGAATCGTTCACGCCGAACGACGACTTCACCCGATGGACCATCAAGGTCCGCCCGAACATCACGTTCCACAACGGCACGCCGCTGAACGGGGCCGCGGTCGCGGGGGCGCTGAACGCCATCCGTGAGTCGGTCCTAGCTGGCGGCGCGCTGCGCAACGTGACCAACGTGGAGGTGCCCTCGAGCGACCCCATGTCGGTGGTGGTCACCATGCGCAACCCGTGGGCGTCGTTCCCAGCGGTGTTGGTGGGGCAGGCCGGGGTGGTGCCGGCGCCGGAGCAGCTCAACGCCACCGGTGAAGCCAAGTCGCGGCAGCCGATCGGCACCGGCCCGTTCGTGTTCAAGCAGTGGATCCCCGACAGCCGGTTCGTGGCGTCTCGGAACGAGAACTACTGGATGCGTGACAGCGAGGGCCGGCAGCTGCCGTACCTGAGCGAAGTGGAGTTCCGGCCGATCTCCGACGTGCAGACCCGGGTCAGTGCCCTCCAGACCGGGGACGTGAGCATGATCCACACCACCGATCCGCTGACCATCGCGGACCTGAAGCGCCAAGCGGAGGCGGGTCAGATCCAAGCGGTGGAGGACCGGGGTGAGAACGAAGAGACGTTCATCATGTTCAACACCAGCAAGCCCCCGTTCGACAACGTGCTGGCCCGGCGCGCCGTGGCGTACGCGATCGACTACGACACGTACCGGAGCACGTTCCAGATCCCACCCAGCCTGGCTGCCGACAGCGCGTTCGGGAAGAACTCGCCGTATCACATCGACGCCGGCTTCCCGACCTACGACCCGGAGCGGGCACGCCAGCTCGTGGCAGAGTACGAAGCCCAGACCGGCCAGAAGTTGAGCTTCACGCTGGGTACGACCCCGGTCCCGGTGAACCAGCAGGCGGCCACCCTGCTCGCCGGCTTCTGTGAGGCGGTCGGTATGCAGGTCTCGGTGCAGGCGATCGAGCAGGGCAAGTACATCAGCGACGCGGTCACCGGGAACTACCAGGCGAACCTCTGGCGCCAGTTCGGCTCACCGGATCCCGACGGGGACTACCTCTGGTGGCACGAGTCCAACGTCACCGACCCGATCTCGCTCAACATCGCCCGGTTCAAGAACCGTGAACTGAGCGAGGCGCTGGACAAGGCGCGGGCCTCCAACGACCCCGAGGTCCGCAAGGAGCAGTACGCCATCGTCCAGCGGGTCTGGGCTGATCAGGTGCCCTACGTCTGGATGAACACCACGACCTGGCTGATCGCGGCGGAGAACGACGTGCGGAACCTGGGCAACGTCGCCCTGCCGAACGAGCAAGGGGTGGCGGACATCCCATCCATGCCGTTCCAGTCGGGCTCCAGCCGCCTCACCATGACCTGGCTCGATCGCTAGGGCTCCGGCCGATCAGGCTCACTCAGGAGCCCGCGGGGGCCCTGCCCTTCGTGCAAGGGCCGGGGTAGGGTCCCCCGCCGTGGCCGCCAGCTCCGCGCCGCCGCTCCGCAAGGCGCTCAAGCGACATGCGCCCAGCCTCGCCGTGGAGCGGGAGCTGTGGGCCGCCGGGAACGACCTCGTGGCCGGTCTCGACGAGGTGGGTCGTGGCGCCTGGGCAGGCCCGCTGGTGATCGGTGCGGTCGTGGTGCCCCGGGACCGGCGGGTCTACAAGATCCGCGACTCCAAGCTGCTGACCGAGCGCGAGCGCGAAGCGCTCTTCGATCGCATCACGAGCTGGGCAGTGGCCTGGGCGGTCGGGGTGGCGTCACAGCAGGAGTGCGACCAGCTGGGGATGTCGGCGGCGCAGCGGCTGGCGGCGCGCCGGGCGCTCGATGGTCTCGGGGTGGTGCCCGACCAGATCCTGCTGGACGGTAAGTGGGATTTCGTCGGCGGACCGAACACCCACCGGATCGTGAAGGGGGACGCCACCTGCCTCTCGATCGCCGCCGCGTCCATCGTCGCCAAGGTGTGGCGGGACCGGCTGATGCGCTCGTTGGCGGCCAGCTTCCCGGGGTACGACTTCGATTCCAACAAGGGCTACCCCTGCCCGCGGCACCGGATGGCCCTCGCCGGGATGGGCCCCACCTCCATCCACCGCCGGAGCTGGGCGTTCATGGATTCCCTGCCCTGGACCGGCGTGGCGCGGACCAGGCCGAGCGAGGACCAGCCGCAGCTTCCGCTCTTCGGTGGAGCCGACTGACCCCCAGCGGCTAGCCGGCGGTCTGGGTGCCGACGAGGAGGTCCTTGAAGGGTGTCTTGGCGTCGATGCCCGGGTCCTTCGGCAGGCCGAGCACCCGCTCACCGATGATGTTCTTCATCACCTCGTCGGTGCCCCCGGCCACCTTCATGCCCGGGACGCCGAGCAGCAGCTGGGACCAGGCGTAGGTTCCCCACTCGCCGGTGTTCGCCTGGATCCGCGGGCCGAGCACGTTCGCTACGAAGTTGGCGGTCCGCCAGAGGTTGTTGGTGAGCGACAGCTTGGCGATGGACATCTCGGGACCGGGCATCTGTCCGGCCTTGATCTTCGCCATCGCCCGCTGGTTGGTGTACTTGGCCACCTGGAAGTGGATGTAGACGTCCATGAGCTGCTGGCGGACCAGCGGATCGTCGGCCACCTCGAAGTGGCGGACGAGCTCGGCCAGCCGGGTGAGGCTGGCCATCCCCATGCCACCGGCGCCACCGGCACCGATCGACGCCCGCTCGTTCATCAGCGTGGTCAGCGCCACCGTCCAGCCCTGGTTGACGTCACCGAGGCGGTGGCTGTCGGGCACCCGCACCTCGGTGAAGAACACCTCGTTGAAGTTCGCGCCACCGGTCATCTGCCGCAGCGGGCGGATCTCCACCCCCGGGGCCTTCATGTCGACCACGAACCCGGTGAGTCCCTTGTGCTTGGGAAGGTCCGGGTCGGTGCGGCAGATGATCTCGCCGATGTCGCTGTAGTGCGCGCCGGAGGTCCACACCTTCTGGCCGGTGATCACCCACTCGTCGCCGTCGCGCACCGCTTTGGTCTGCAGGCTGGCGAGATCCGAGCCGGCACCGGGCTCGCTGAAGAGCTGGCAGCCGACGATGTCACCTCGGTAGAGCTTGGGCAGGTACTCGGCTCTCACCTCGGGGATGGCGTGAGCGAGGATCGTGGGGGCCACCATGCCGAGGCCGATGCCGAAGAACCCCTGCTCGGGCACCCGGTAGCGCGCCTCGAGTGACTGGTAGAGCTGCTCGTAGGAGCGTGGCAGCTCCCGACCGCCGTATTCGGCCGGGCCGCTGATCCACCCCAGGCCCGCGTCGTACCGCTTGGCCCGCCACTCCTTGGCCTTGGCCAGCGCAGCCCGCTCCTTCTCCCGGTCGACCTCCTCGAAGAGGGCGACGTCGTCGCTGCCCTCACCCCAGACGAACTGCTTCTGCTCTTCCTTCAGCTCGGCGTTGGCGTCGAGGAACGCCAGGCACTCCTCGCGGAACTCGTCGAGGGTCGGGATGTCGGCCATCGGTGGGGTCCTTCCGGTACGACGATCAGAAACTTGACTGTGCGGTCAAGATAGCACCGTCAGCGGACCCGAGCCCCGCCGGCCTCCCAGGTGGCGGCCTCGGCATAGGTCAGCCACCGCCCCTGCTCGAAGTCGTAGAGCTTGCAGCGGCGGGTGTTGGCCATGAAGTCGCGGAAGCGCAGCTTCTCGTCGTGCACGACCTCGGGGTAGGCGGCTTTGATGGCGTCGGCGGCCAGCTCGAGGTGGTACATGGGGATGCGCATGTCGACGTGATGCGGCACGTGCACCATGATCCAGTGGAGGAAGAAGTTGGCTCCCTTCGGCACCCGAAGGATGGTGGTGCCCTCCACCTGCCCCTTGAACTTCGTCCACTCCCTCCGGGGCCACCAGCGGATGCCGGGCTGGACATGGTGGACGTGCACGAACGAGCCGATGACGTAGTTGAAAACCAGGAACGGCACGACTAGGACCTTCAGGACCATCCAGGCCGCACCGAGCGCCGTGCCGCTCTGCGTCCAGCCCAGCCAGGCCAGGGCCACCGATGCGGTGACCACGAACGCCGCCACGATGAGACGGTCACGGCGGATGGCTCGCCGCCAGCGGGCCGGTGGCGTGCCGACGATCATCTTGTTCCACCACACCTCGCGCAGGTAGTACGCGCCCGCACCGAGCCACGACCACTCGAACCGGTGGCGGAGCCGCTGCAGGCGCGACATGGCGGCGTACTGCGCCGGTGTGTACGGGTGCCACACGAAATCGAAGCCCTCGCGCACGGTGTAGGCGTGATGGATGCGGTTGTGCCCCAGCACCCAGCCCTCGTAGACGTGCCAGCTCGGCAGCATGGCCAGGTGCCCGATCCAGGAGTTCAGCCGGGCGCTCCTGAACAGCGAGCCGTGGGCGGCGTCGTGGGCCACGACGAACAGACCGGAGATGACCACCCCGGAGAGCACCCACAGGGCCGTGACCGCCAACGGGTGGTCGAGGGTGATCAGGCCCCACACCACCAGCCCGTACAGGACCAGGTCGCGGACGAAGTAGTGGAGGCCCTTCCACGTGGGGTTGTCGTAGGCCTCGGCGGGGATCTGCCGGATGACCGGCATGAGGGAACCGGGCTTGCCGTCGCCGGCCTCACCGGCAGAGGTGGGGGGAGCGTCCAGGAGCGTCATGGCCCGGCAGCCTACCGACCGGTCGGTAGACCGTCGAGGTCCCGGTCTCCGAGCTGTTCGGCGGTCGGCCCGCGGGCCGACGGGTATCAGGCCCGCGAGCGGGCGAGCAGCCGCTCGAGGTTCGACAGGTCGAAGCGGTCGGTGACGGTGCTCACCCCGAGGATGAGATGGGTGGCACCAGCCTCCAGGTACTCCTCCACCCGGTCGATCTCGCCGGGATCCATGAGCCCTACCGTGCGCTCGATCTCCCCGGGGTCGCGACCCACACGGCCGCACCAGTCGTCGAGCACTCGGTTCTTGCGCCCGTAGACGTCGGGAGGGCCGAAGCCGTTCCAGGCGTCGGCGTACTCCGCCACCAGCCGGAGGGTGACCTGCTCGCCCCCGCCGCCGATGAAGATCGGCAGCCGGCCGATCGGCTGCGGGTCGAGCTTGGCCATCCGGGCCTTGATCCGCTCCAGTCCGGTCTGCAGGTCGTGCAACCGGCGGGATGCGGTGCCGAACTCGTAGCCGTACTCGCGGTAGTCACGCTCGAACCAGCCGGCACCGATGCCCAGATAGGCCCGCCCACCACTCAGGTGATCGACCGTGCGGGCCATGTCGGCCAGCAGTTCGGGGTTGCGGTAGCTGTTACAGGTGACCATCACCCCGACCATGGCGTTGGAGGTCTCCACCGCCATCGCCGACAGGAGGGTCCACCCCTCGAAGTGCGCACCGTCGGGTGGGCCGTAGATGGGGAAGAAGTGGTCCCAGACCCACAAGGAGTCCACCCCCATCTGGTCGGCCGTCCGCCATGCGGCCCGCAGGGCGTCGACCGAGGTGTGTTGCGGGTGGAGTTGCAGACCGACCTTGAACCGTGTCATCCCCGACCCCTCCTCGATCTGTTCGAACCCCTCGAGCGCCTCGCCCGTCCCGGTCACCTCGACCACCCCGACCACGAGCCGGACGCCGGCGACGGCCGGTCAGCCCGGGGGGGTGTCGCTGGGAACCTCGGGGACGACCCCGTCGCGGTAGTAGAGGAACAGATCCTCGATCATCGGCTTGATCCCGTTGGGGGGCGAGCCATCGGCCAAGTGCACGGTGATGACGTTGGCGTTGACGTGCACGGCCGTGACCCCACCCCGCTCGAAGAGCATCCGGGCCAGCCGGTCGGCGGGCTTGTCCCCCTGGGCGTCGTCGATGGAGCGGTAGTACTCGTGGCCGGTACCGGTGATGGCCCGGTTGATCTCGTAGCGCACCACACCGGGGCGGGTCGACTGCTTCTCGATGACGGTGACTGGCTGTCCCATGGCGGCTGCGAGGCTACCCCGGGGTCACCTGCAGGGACCATCTCCGGCTCCCCGCAGCCCAAGCGGGGAGAGACAACCCGATCGAGATCACCGCCAAGGCGACGTGCACGGCCTTGAACCCGGCGGAGTGGTCGGCGAGGACGATGGCGAGCGCCCGGACCAGCCAGACCGACACCGTCCACCCGGCGAAGGCCCGCAGGACGAGAGCGCTCACCCGGTCCAGCGGCTCGCGGCGCGCCCGCCACACGATCCGAGCGGTCGCAGCGGCAAAGGCCAGGAACACGGTGGCCAGCACGATGGAGACACCCTTCGCCACCGCCGTCTCGGTGGTGCTCCCCCAGGCGTTGATGATCCGGTTGATCCACACGAACGCCGTCCAGGCGGCGAGGACGACCAGCCATCGGCGGGTGGAGGAAGGCACGCGATCCACGCTAGTGGGCACCAGGTCACTCCGGTCCATCGTCGGCGCTCGATGGGCTGTCCTGGTCTGCCGTGTCCGAATCCGCGGGGCACTTGCCAGAAGTCGAACGTATGTTCGACACTGACGGCATGGGTCACCGAGGGGCGGCAGCGCCGGATGTCGTGGTGACGAGGCCAGCTCGGCCCGACCTCGCCAGGTTGGCGAGCCTGGCCGACCGTGTCCGTCCGGTGGTCCTGGCCCGCGAACAGACCCTGCCGGTACTGCCGGCGTTGGCCAGGCTCCTGCCCGATGGTGCGTTGCCGCGTGGCGTCGTCGTCTCGGTGGGCGGTGAGGCGGCCACGACGCTCGCCCTGTCACTGGCCGCCGGCCCCTCGGCGGCCGGTTCCTGGGTGGCCGGTGTGGGGCTGCCTGCCCTGGGGCTCGCCGCCGCGGCCGAGGTCGGCATGGCGCTGGAGCGGTTGGTGCTGGTGGCAGAGCCGCCACGAGCCTCGTGGGGTTCGGTGATGGCCGCGCTCGTCGACGGGTTCGATGTCATCCTGTTGGGGTCTGCGAGCCGGGTGCGTGCCGCCGAGGCCCGCCGATTGACCGCCCGGTCGCGTGAGCGGGGCTCCGTGCTCGTGATCCTCGAGACCGGCCCGGAAGGTGCGCTCGAGACCGACCTGCGTCTCCGCTCCGGGTCGGTACGCTGGGAGGGGCTCGGCAGGGGTCACGGTCACCTTCGGGCTCGTCAGGTCACCGTGGAGGCGAGCGGGCGGCGCCGTGCGGCCCGTCCCCGGCGGCTGACGTTGTGGCTTCCCGGGCCGGATGGGGCGATCGCCGTCCTGGACCAGCCGACCGCGGCCCATGGGGCCGCTCCGTCCGCCCTTGCTGCAGCCGCTCCATCGTCCCTTTCTGCGACCGCTCCGCCGTCCCTTGCCCGGAGCGAGGCCGGCTGACCGCCGTGCCGGTACGGACGCTGGTCGTCTGGTGCCCTGACTGGCCGGTGATCGCTGCCGGCCTGGCTCCCACGGCCCCGGCCATCGTCCTGCACGCCAACCGGGTCGTGGCCTGCTCGCCGGCGGCGCGCCGTGACGGGGTGCGCCGGGGGCAGCGCCGCCGGGAGGCGCAAGGCCGATCGCCGGCCGTCCAGGTGGTCGAGCGCGACGACGCTCGCGATGCCCGCCGCTTCGAGCCGGTCGCGCAGGCCCTCGAGCGGTTCACCCCACGCTTGGAGGTGAGCCGTCCCGGCACCTGCGCGTTCGCCGTTCGTGGCCCGTCTCGCTACTTCGGTGGCGACGAATCGCTCGCGCGCCAGGTGCATGCCGCCGTACGGCGGCAACTCGAACCGGGCTGGGGCGCGTACGTGCGGGTCGGGGTGGCAGACAGTCCCTCCGCCGCCAGATGGGCGGCCCGGACCGCAGAGCCGATCACGGTCGTGCCGCCAGGGGAGAGCGCGGCCTTTCTCGCACCGTTGCCCATCGCCGCCCTGGAACGACCCGAGCTGGTCGACGTCCTCGAGCGCCTCGGTCTGCACACCCTCGGGCAGTTCGCGGCGCTGGACCCGGCGGACGTGGTGGCGCGCTTCGGGGCAGAGGGGCTCAGTGCCCATCGGCTGGCACGCGGGCTCGACGAGCTCCCACCGGCCAGTACTCCCCCGTCCCCTGACCTGGAGGTGGCGCACGAACTCGATCCACCGGCTGACCGGGTCGATACCGCGGCCTTCGTGGCCAAGACGCTCGCCGACGAGCTGCACACACGGCTGAGCGCGCTCGGGTTGGCCTGCACCCGGGTGCGCATCGTCGCCGAGACCGGCCACGGTGAACGACTCGAGCGGTGCTGGCGACACGAGGGCGCGCTCAGTGCCGGGGCGGTGGCCGACCGGGTCCGCTGGCAGCTCGACGGTTGGCTCAACGGGTCGGCCGCCACCCGCCCCACCGCTGGGATCACCCGATTGGTGCTGGTGCCAGACGGCGTGGTGGCCGCGACGGGTCGCCAACTCGGGTTCTGGGGCGGCGAGACCGCGGCGGCCGACCGCGTGACTCGGGCCGTGGCCCGGGTGCACGGGCTGCTCGGTCCCGGGGCGGCCAGCGTTCCCGAGTGGCGGGGAGGTCGAGGGCCGGGGGAACGTTACGGGTTGGTGTCCGCCGCGGGTGTCGACCTGGCAGCGCCCCGATCGGTGGTGCCGCCGGGGGCGGTGCGTGCGCCGTGGCCGGGTCGCATCCCCGCCCCGTCGCCAGCCATGGTGCCTGTCGATCCCATCCCCGCGGAGGTCCGGGATGCGGCGGGCCACCCGGTGGGGGTCAGCGCTCGTGGCCTGGCCACCGCCGAGCCCCACGACGTGAGGATCGGTGCCGGACCATGGCAGCCGGTGGAGGCCTGGGCCGGGCCGTGGCCTGCTGATGAGCGCTGGTGGGATCCCGAGACCCACCGCCGGCGGGCTCGGTGGCAGATCATCGCCGCTGGGCGAGCCGGCTTGTTCGCCGTGGAAGGTGGCCGATGGTGGGTGGAAGCGCTCTACGACTGATGGGAGTTGACCGCGTCGGCCGTGGTCGGTTGAGGCAGCTCTGTGTTGCGGCGATCACTTACCGATCACCTACCGGCCTCGGCTGCAGGCCTCCTTCGCCGCACGGATCTGCTGGCGCAGTTCCTCGCTCGGTGGGCCTTTGCGTTCGGGCTTGTGGTAGCCCACGCCCGGCGGCCAGGCGACCCCGTGCTCGGCCAGGCAATCTCGGAACCACCGATTGCCCGGCTCACCGGAGCGCTCGCCCGGATCATCATCACCGGCCTCGACAGGTGCGTCGGCGTCTGTCTCGAGCTGAGTGGTGGTCGTCGTGGTGGTCGACTCCTGTTCGGGCAGGCCGGTGGTCGTCGTGGTGGCTTCAGGTTCGACCAGGGTGGGGCCCGGCGTTGGGGTGCCCTCGTTCGCCTGGGCGAGAGCGATGCCGGCACCTGACGCGAGGATCAGCGCGCCAGCACCGAGAACGGCGGCGGTCCGTGCTCGCAGCGACATGGCAAGTCACCTTCCCGTCGGCTGCTGAAATCGAGAACTCCATGATACGTGAGCGCGCGGCCACGATGCGTGGTCGTGATGCTGGATGCACTTCGGGCTGGCTGACCGCGGACGGGTTGTTCGGTTGGTTCGGGCGAGCTGGCTGTGTCGGGGCTGATGGGTGATCGGTGTGGGGG
>NZ_DAIUCK010000090.1:0-13445 GCF_036846205.1 Rhabdothermincola sp.
CAACGAAGGGCGAGGCGCTCGCCTCGCCAGGACCCCCGCCAGCTACGCGATGATCGACCTCGGCGACCTCGCTCAACGAAGGGCGAGGCGCTCGCCTCGCCAGGACCGACACCGTGAACGGTGCGACGCTCAGGGCGGCGGGCGCTCAACGAAGGGCGAGGCGCTCGCCTCGCCAGGACGAGCGAGACGTTCGACTTCCTCGATGGTCGAGGCCCGCGCTCAACGAAGGGCGAGGCGCTCGCCTCGCCAGGACGCGTCGTGAGGAGGCGTTGCACCAGTACGCGTTCGAGCGCTCAACGAAGGGCGAGGCGCTCGCCTCGCCAGGACCCTATTCGGCACTATTCGCGCGATCCACCCTGATCAGGCGGACGACGCGCCACGGAGAGTGACGAACCGCCTCGTGATTGGCTTCGAACTGGGCGCGAAGAGGCTCGTCTCCTGGGATCACCGGAGGTTCGGGCTTCAGACGATCCATGGGTCGCCCCAACTCATACCTCGCGTCCCGATCGACTCGCGGGCGTTCTCAAACGCCAAGCCCAGCCGGTAGATATTGACCGAGTCGACCCGACGGTCGATCTCCTCAAGCAGCTCGCTGATCAGCTTCTGAAGGAGCACGTCATCGAGGCGACACTCGAACACCGAGTACTGGACACGGGAGCCGTACCGCTCACAGACCGCCGCCACTCTCGCCAGACGGCGCTGGCCGGCGGGGTCAGCCGTTCGGATGTCGTAAGTCACGACCACATCCATTTGTCAAGAAGCGATGGTGTACGGGGGGTAGGCAGGGAGATCCCCCCGGAGGTGCCGAGCGAGAAGCGTCGCTTGGATCGACGGTAGCAACGCAACAGGCACGGGTCGGTTCAACAGTGGATGGGGCACCTCCCGCTCGCGGTTCGCCTCGTAGAGACGCAGCAGCCTCTGCCGGCCCTCAGCGGTCAGGTAGACGGCCCGACCCGCTCGAACCTCCAGGTCATCGGTGGTGAGCTGCCCGCGAGTGAGTGCCGCCACGACGAATCGGTCTGCGATCGACGGCCTGAACTCCTCCAGCAAGTCGAGCGCGAGCGACGGACGTCCTGGTCGAGCGCAGTGCAGGAACCCCACCTGCGGGTCCAGTCCCACGGACTCGAGAGCTCCGATCACCTCGGTGAGCAGCAGACCGTAGGTGAAGCTCAGCAGCGCGTTCGTCGGATCTCGGGGTGGGCGGCGCGACCGGCGCTCAAACGCGAGCTCGGGATCTGCCTCGCCCAGGTGCATCGCCATCGCCCGGAAGTAGCGCCGGCTGCCGTCACCCTCGATGCCGCGCACCGTGTCGCCGTCCGATGCACTCGGGAGAGCTGCCAGCCGCTGAGCCAGTACGTCGGCTTCTCGCTGCATGACCCCTCGCTCCAGCCACGCTCGCGCGCCCGCCGCCCATCGCAGCATCAGCCGGCGGGCGTTCTGGAGCTTGCCGGCCACGAAGTGCTTCGCCAGCCGCACGGCGTGCGATGGATCCACCGAGTGCTCGTACTGGGAGAGCCGAAGCATGACGTTGCCGTTCGTCGGTCCGCTCACACAGAAGCGGAGCCGCCCGGTCTTGGAAACGGCGGAGATCCGCACGCCGCGACGTACCAGTTCGCCTAGGGCGTCGTTCGTGATCTCTGCCCGCCCAGCCAGGACGACCGCCTCCAAGGTCTCGATCGGGACCCGCCGGGATTCGCGACCACGCTCAACCACGAGGTTGGCCTTGCGAACTCTCAACCGGGCCGAGTGGTCCGTAACGTAGAGGGTGCGCATCACCCGCATGCGAAGACCTCCTGCTCGACGTAGCTGGCTACGAGTCCTGGAGCGGCAACCAACTCGGGCAAGCAGTGGCCTCGCAGCTGACACTCACGGCAACGTGGGTCATTGACTGCTGGCGGCAAACGACCGGAGATCATCACCGCACGGATCGCCTCGATGGTCTCGATCGTCAGGCGCCGCAGCTCTTCGTCGACGGGAACGGTCTGGCGTCGCCGAATCGCGCCGTACCAGACATGGCCTCGGTGAATCGTGACCCCGAACATCTCCTCCAGGCACAGCGCCTGGGCACACATCTGGATCTCCGCATTGCGTCCGTGGCGATAGCCGCTCTTGTACTCGACCGGCTCGACCGAGCCATCCTCAAGCACCTCCACCACATCCGCACGGCCCGTCAAGCCGAGCCACTCCGACCACAGCTCCAGCCCTCGGACCACCTGCCGACCCCGCTCGATCCGACCGGGAGCGGTGTCGACTCGCCGGTGCCCGCGAACGCCCGCGATCGTTCGTGCGTTGTCCACCCAGACCTGATCGACCATAGTGAGCGCGGCCTTCCGTTCGCAGTAGGCGTAGTGCTCAAGCAAGCGCAGCGGAACGATCGGTTCCATTTTCGACCGGCCTGCTGAAGAACGCCCTCGTGGGATCCTGCGCGTTCGACACCTTCAGCGGGACGACTTCCCATCGCCGTCGCGCCACGGACTCCGCCTTGTCGAGCACCGCGTCGATAGCCCAGAGATCGAGCCGAGGCAGCCAGCTGAACCAGGTGAACGAGCCCACCTGTGTAGATCCCCCCGTCCACCGACGCGTGGTCTCCCGTCGCCCGTTACCGCGCACGGGGAAGAGCCTCAGGCCAAATCCTGCGAGTGTCTCGATCACGGGATCGACGAACTTCGACTCTTTAGGGGCCGAAGGCACGCCGCCAGGCGCACGGCGGCAATCGAACCCGAGACCGTTGCCTTTCAAGCGGTTGGCCTGGCCGTTCAGCGTGTGCCCGACCTGGGCCTGCTCTCGGATCTCACCTCTACATGCCACGAGCCGCTCCCATAGCGTCACACCTCCGGGCGCTGGGGTGTTGAAGGGACTCGTTCTGAGCACCTCGCTGCCTCGGCCCTCGACGAGGTCGGTGACGGTGGCGGCGAGCGTGCTGGTGTGAGCAGAGCGTTCGATCCGAGCCCGGTCTTGGAACACCTCGAGACTCACATTCCTGTCGAATGAAGCTGCAGAGTCCGGATGGCGGCGAGCGGTCGGAAGCAGTCCGAGCTCGTCCTCACTCGGAAGAACCCCGAAGATTGCCGCCGGCAGATCAATTCCCTCCTCGACCCAGAACACGGCGTGCGGGATGACGTCATCGGTCCACGACAGCTTCACGCTGGGCAGCAGGACCGTGACCCCGATCGCTGCGAGCCAGGCGTTCAGCCAATCGGCAGGCAGCCCGGGAGCGTCGACCCGAACGAGTTCCCCATTCCCCATCACGCGACCTCCAGTGGCTCACCGGCGGCCTGACTCGAGGCCAGATGATCGGCCTGGCGCATGATCGCCTCCAACAACGCCAGACCCCAGTATCCGTACCGTTCACAGCACCGTCGGAAGCGAGCGGGCTGATCCCAGTCCACGTCCGCTAGCGATGCGGACACCTCCACGACGCGGTCGCCCACCGTGGCACGACAGACGGTCGCGGTGTCGTCCTCGACCGGCCAGAGCAGAGGCCGGCCGAAGCCGTGGTGGCTGAGCACCAGATGCAAGACGAGATCCGGATCCCATTGCGGCTCGCCGATCTGCGCCAACCACGCGTGGACCAGGCGGGCACTGAGCGCTTCGTGGCGCCCGCCTTTCGGCCAGCCGGCCAGCAGTCGTGCCGACTCCCGACGCCACGGCGGGGTGTCAGACTTCGCTCGCAGCACCTCGGGCGATCGCCCCTCCCAGAGCCACGCCTGGAAACGCTCGTCGCTCTTGCCGAGATCGTGGAACCGACCCGCCGCGGCCACCGCCTCCACCAGAGGTGCCGGAAGGCCGACTGCCGCCGCGATGAGGCCGGCCAGTTCGCCCACGCTTTGCAGATGTTCATCCAGACGAACCGACCTCGCCGATGCACTGAGGTCGTCGAAGGCATCGGCCGCGAGCAACTGAGACTCGCGACGCTGGTGGTTCTCACGCTTACGTAGGAGTAGTGGCGGCAGGCTGCTGCCATCGACCTTCGCCGTCAGTTCGAGACGAAACGCCGCCCAGGCCTCGGCGATCTCCTGGCGAGGCTCAAGCTCGCCGGTCAATGTCTGGAGCAGCTCACCCACCTCGCCGAGATCCAGGTCCTCGTCGCCCTCTCTGATCCGCTTCCCGAGCAGCACGACCTCCTCGAGCGCCGGTGAGGCAACGAACCAATGACTCAGTGTTACCGGATCGAGCGGGAGGCCCGGCCAGTGCGGTAGTGACACGTCGATCACCTCTGCCCTCGAGGCCGGGGCCCAACCGTGTTCGTCGTAGAGGCCATCGCCGGGACGCAGGACGATGATGTCGGCCGGCCGGAGCTGATCGACCCGCACCCGCTCGACAGTCACGCGATCCCTGGCCAGACGGGTGAGCTCCGCCCCCGCCCCTAGTCGCTGGTCGAGTGCCTCCCGCGCCTCGCCGAGCGGCACCTCGATGGTCTCGTCGGCGTGGACGCTCGGCACGAGACGCTCACCGACCCCGAAGCTGGTCGCCCGCCAGCACAGCGTCACCCGCGGCCCCTCCGTGGCGAACCCTTCGAAGAACAGCTCGACCGGTGCCTCGCCCGGAGGAGGCACCGTCGTCTTGGCCCACTCCCACAAGTGCGCCGGGAGCAGCTCGGGTAGCCGCTGGGGCTGATCGTCCGGCTCTCCGACGACCTCCGAGATCCGCGCCGGGCACAAGTCGAGCTCGCCCAGCTCGGCCTCCTTCTCCTGCAGCCGTTCCCATACCACCGCGGGCTCGCCGCCGTACACCGGCCACTGCTTGACCTTGGCCGGGTGCACCACCACCGCAACGGCATCGTCGACCTCACCCAGGCGATTCAGACGGCCGAAGCGCTGGATCAGCGCTCGGACCCCACAGGTCTCGGTGATGAGCACGTCGAAGTCGAGGTCGGCACCGACCTCGAGCGTCTGCGTGGCCACCACCACGAAATGTCGCGTCAGCGCCTCGCGGTCGCGCCCCGACGGTACACCGCTGCGCTCGTCGAGCACCCGCGCCCGAGCGATCTCCGCCTCCCGCTGTCGCATCCGGCCGGTGATCATCACCAGTTCGGCCTCCGAGAGAACGGACTGCCGCTGCTTCCGGTGCTTCACGAGCTGGTCCAGCACCGCTCTCGCGGTCGCGGGCGTGTTGGTGAACACGACGCTCGCCACCGGGCGCGCGCACTCGGCGAGCACCGCGAGCAGCTTCTTCGCGAGCTCCGGGGCGATCGCGTCCTCGTTCTTCTCGACCGACGCCAACTGCGTCGGCTTGGGAGCGCGCAGGCGCTGCTTCACGATTTCGTTGGCGAGATCCCGCTCGTCCAGTTCGAAGGAGTCGTGCTTGTCCCCGGTGGCGGTCAACGACACGAACACCGGCCGAGAACGCGCCCCGGGTACTACCACCGCCGGGTCCCCCAGATCGCACTCGGTGACCGGTTCGACGAGCGCACGGAGCGGGCGTGACAGATGCGCCTCGTCGAGCAGCACCAGCGAGTCGATACCGGCGTGGGCCGCGTCCACCGGGCGCATGTTGGGGCTCGCCGCGTAGCTGCGGAACAGCCAGGTGCTGCCGAACATCGGGACCGTGGCGAAGATGATCGCCGGGTGCGCCGGGTGCGCCGGGCGCTCACCGAGGTCCGCTGCACCCCGCAACCGCGTGATCAGCAGGGGGGTGTCTTCGGTTCCGCCGACACCGCGGATTCGCCGGAGCGCGCTCGCGACCGCCTCGATCGAACTGGCCGCCGGACGGTCGGAGCCCATCTCCGACACACCAGGGATGCTCGAATCCCAGGAGCGGGCTCCGTGCAAGAGTTCGGCCAGAAGAGAGCCGTGAGCGTAGGCCGCGTCCACGAGCAAACGGCGATTGACCACGTACCAGATCCGGGTCGGGAGGGTTCGCTCCCCAGGATCCCGATCGGCCTGCGCGGCGAGCGCCCACACTGCGATGTCCAGGCAACTCGTCTTGCCCAAGCCGGTCGGAACGCCGATCTCGGTCGGCCAGCCCTCCCGGACAACCTGCGACGCGAGCCGCGACTGCCACGGGAGCGGATCCCGCCCGTCGTTGACGGCCGCATAGAACTCTTCGAAGGTTGGGAATGGCGACGCCATCAGCTCACCTCCTTCGAACGCTCCTCCACGGTTGGAGAGGCGCCGTCGTCCCGTCCCAGCACCGGTGCGAGCAAGCCCATCCCGAGGCTCCGGCTCCGCCCCACACACACCGGCCCGGTCACGGGATCGTCGAACTCGATCTCGATCCAGTAGAAGGGGTGGCGGTCCTTGCCTGCCCGGTGGACCTCGCTCGGGCGGAGGCGTGGCACCCCAGCACGGGTCGGCACCGGTGACACCTTCGCCCGCACCGGCTCCGGGAACCCGGCATGTGTGAACCATGCCCGCACGTCAGCCAGCGTCGGGCCACCCCTACGACCCCGCTCGGCCACGACGGGGGTCACCGCGAACCAGGACCGAGCCGGGCCGACCCAACGTGACGGTCGGGTCGACCACTTCCCCCCTTCTCCCAACCGGAACGAGACGCTCACGTGGAGACCTGGCGCCCGAAGCTCGCTAACCCGCCCGGCCGCGTGGCGGACGGCGGCGAGGGATTCCGGATCCATCCCGGGCGGTAGCCACACGGCGGCGCCATGGATCGCACCGTCGCTGTGCCGGTGACCGACGTTGGCGAGCGAGAAGAACCGCGCCAGCTGGTAGGGGGAGGCGCCATCCGGCACGGCGTGACCGTGGAGCTGCCAGGGCGCTCGGCGCCCAGCGGGCCCGTCGTCGTAGAGCCGATCGGTGTGCTCGAGGAGGGCGGATCGCAGCGTCTCGTTGACGAGCAGGGCCCGGCCAGCGGCGACGCGGCGGTCGAACTCGAACCACAGCGTCGTGCCCGACTCGGGCTCCTCCGCGTGCGATCGGTCGTTCCTCGCCGGAAGGGCGTAGCGTGCTCGTTGGGTCGGGATCCATGATCGACGCATCGGCCGGCCCGAACGCCACTCGTCAAAGGCTGCGTCGAGCGCATCGAGGAACCCGTCATAGGGAACCGGAAGGCTGACCCCGGCGGTGGCGCCCGGGACCCACACCGGCAGATCGTCCCTCGGGGAGGTCGTGGCCACCGTGACCCGCACCGGTGAATCAGCACACCCCAGATAGCCGACCCGCGCCGCCCTGCGCCGCAGTGCATCGAGCTGTTGCTCGGACAACTCGAGCTCGTCCCAGACGTACACCACCACAGGTTCCCTGGGGCTCGCCTTCACACCGGGCCGAACCTCGGCCGCAGCCGCATTCCGGGCGGGGTAGTTCTGGACCATGCCAGCAGCCGCGGCATCCCTCACCACAAACCGCGAGTTGAGGATCGTGTCGAGCAATTCGTCGGTGGCGAGGATCCGGGGTGGCGCCGCCCGTTCGATGGCCCGCAACTCCTCACCAGTGGTCACCCGGCAGCGGTCACGGGTGCCGTCGGCAGCGACCAGCGCGCTGAAGAGGCGAGCTGGGCTCGGCGGCCACTCACCCTCGGGCACGCCGCCGGCCATCACCGTGTCGTCAGGCGAGCCGGCACGGATCGTGCCGTGCAGCAGCTCCACCGAGATCGCCAGCATCAGCTGCCTTCCGGCTCGGGGAAGGTCTGCCGGATCACCTCGGCCAAGTTCGGCTTCGGCCCGAGCACGACCGGCTCCGACCAACGGTTCCCCACCGGCAATCCGGCGGATGCCGCCCGATCGACGACCGCCTCAAAGAACTCGACCGCCTCATCCAGCGTCGGGGCCTCGATCGGTTCGTCGACCTCAGCACCCAGCCAGGTCCAGCTCGCTGACACGGGACGCAGATCGCAGCCGGAGCGCAGGTGGAAGGCCCGGCCGAAGGCAGCGACGTGAGCGACGACCCCCATCGCCGCCAGCAGCGCTCGGGCCTCCGATGCGCCTTTCGACGTGTGGATCCGCCGGAGCAACGGCAGCGAGAGCGACGTCTGCTGACTGACGGCCCGGAACGACACACCGGACAGAGCCGCGTCATCCCCCGTGACCGGCACCTGCCCGTGACCGATGTCCGAGAGCTTCTTGTTCTTCTGCTTGCCGCTGTCGCTGCTGGAGCTCTTTCCCTTGCCGGCGACCTCCCAGCGCTCGTGCCACTGCTCGTCGTACGCCACGCCCTCATCGCCGAGGGTGAGGTTGAGCGGATCGCCCTTCAGGCCGAGCGACCGCACGTCCGTCGCCGCCGGCTCGTAGCCCACGATCTCCGACACCCATGACCGGGCGAGCTTGGCCTGGGAGCCCTTCTTCCCGAGATGCGACTGCCAGAACCCGTAGAGCAATGCCTGCGGGAACCACTCCAGCAGCGCATCGGCGTCGTCAGCGGTGGCCGTCATGACCGCCTTACCGATATCGGTCCGCAAGAACTCCGTCCCGTCGAACATCGAGTCACGGAGGTACGCATCGGCGTTGCGGTGCGGAAAGCGGAAACTCGACAGCCGCCGCGGCACATGAGGTGGCAGGGGCTCGAGACCGCTGAGGTCGAGCACGAACTCGGGCAGGCGCAACCGCTCTCGCATCCGCTCCAGTGCGGCCTCAAGACGGTTGGCCTGGCTCGGCTCGTTGTCGATGACGATCACGTCAACCGCTCTGCGCTCCTCACCATCACCCACCCAGCGCCGCCCGAGCTGGAACACACCGCCCTGGTACACCGCCGGCTTCACCTTCGCGCCGGGGCCGGCGAGCGGCTCGAGCTCGGTTCTGATCGTGATACCGGCGTCGACGCCGTCGTCCGAACATTGGGCGATCAGCCGTTCGGGATCGATCTTTGCCATTCGGTCCTCCCAAGGTGCTTCATAAGGGGGATGTTGCTGTGATCACGTTGTACGGCACCGGTGTGACAGGTATGACCTGCTTGCCCGGTCACCCAATCGCATGCCCGCCAGCACCGCAGGGATGGGAGATTAGATCCTCATGGCGCGCCAAGCTCCTGCTGCCTTCAACAGCGAGGAGACCCAGACCGGAACAGAACCCGCCGTGACAAGACCGGCCGGTCAGACCTGGCAGACCTCGCAGTAGTACGTCGAGCGCCCCGCGAACTTCGCCTTCACCACCAGGTTCCGTCGGCACCGCCGGCACGGCTGCTTCTCCCGGCCGTACACCTTGTGGTGCTCCTGGAACTCGCCCGGCTTGCCGTTCAAGTCCACGTACTGATCATCGGCCAGGGTGCTGCCGCCGTACTTGATCGCCTCGTGCAGCGTCTCCACCACCGCCCGGTACAGGCGGCGGATCTCCTGGGTCGAGAGGGTGTCGGACATGCGGTCATAGCGCAGCCCGGCGGCGAAGAGGATCTCGTCAGAGTAGATGTTGCCGATCCCCGCCAGCTGGGTCTGGTCCATGAGGAACGCCTTCAGCCTCACCGGCTTGGCCAGCAGCAGCTGCGCGAACGTGGTCCACGAGATCGGCTCCTCCACCGGGTCGAGGCCCAGCTCCGCCAGCTCGGGCGCCTCCTCGGTGAGGCTCTCGGCCCGGGCCACGAACACCTCCCCGAAAGTCCGGGGGTCCACGAAGCGCAACTGCCCGCCCTGGGTGAAAGTCAGCACGACGTGGGTGTGCTTGATCGGCGGGTCCTTCACCGCGGTGCGCAGCAGCTGCCCGCTCATCCGCAGGTGGATGACGATGACGTCGCCCGTGTCGAGCGAGAGCAGCAGGTACTTGCCCTTGCGGTCGACGCCGGTGATCTTGGCCCCCTCCACCCGGGCGATGAACTGCTTCTTCGGCTGCCGTCGCACGGTGCGGGTGCCCGACACCTCCGCCTTCTTGATGCGCTTGCCGACCACGTCGCGCTCCAGCTCACGCCGGATCGTCTCCACCTCGGGCAGCTCAGGCACGTTCCCCCTCTCCCCCCCGGTCACTGAGCCCGCTCGTGATGCGCGCCCAGGCGTCCTTCGCCGCGGCCTGCTCGGCCTGCTTCTTCGAGCGCCCCTCCCCCTCGCCGGCCACCTCACCCCCGAGGTGCACGGCGGCGAAGAACCGCTTGTCGTGATCGGGCCCCTCGTCGCGGATCCGGTACACCGGCAGCTCGTCGAACCGGCGGGCGGCCAGCTCCTGGAGCTGGGTCTTGTAGTCGTGCTCCCCCGGGCCCTCCGCCGCCACCTCGATGCGATCGGTGAGCAGCGACAGCACCAGCCGGCGGGCCGCGTCGTAGCCGCCGTCGAGGTACACCGCGCCGATCACCGCCTCCATCGCGTCGGCCAGCAGCGACGACTTCGACCGCCCCCCGCTGGCCTCCTCCCCCTTGCCCAGCCGCAGCGCGGGCCCGAGCCCCACCTCGGCGGCCACCTCCGCCAGGGTGGTGGCGTTGACCACCGACGCCCGGGTCTTGGCCAGCTGGCCCTCGGGCATCGCCGGGTAGCGGACGAAGACGTACTCGGTGACCACCAGGCCCAGTACGGCGTCGCCGAGGAACTCGAGCCGCTCGTTGGACTCGTGGCCAGGGTTCTCCGAGCACCACGAGCGGTGTGTGAGCGCGAGCTGCTCCAGCGCGTGATCGGTGAAGGAGTACCCGAGACGGTCGTCGAGCGATGCGAGCGTGTGCCTGCCCCCCGACTCAGCCGAGCTTGGCCACCACGTAGTCGACGGCATCTCGCACCGTCTTGAGGTCCTCGAGGTCTTCGTCCTCGATGCGGAACCCGACGGTGCGCTCGCCCAGCTCCTCTTCCAGGGCCTCGACCAGCTCGATCAACGCCAGCGAATCGGCCTCCAGATCATCCGCGAACGAGTCGCCCTCGTTGATGGTCGCGGGATCGATCTCGAGGATGTCCGCCAGCCGGTCGCGGATCAGCTCGAAGACCGCCTGGCGGTCGAGCGGGCCCTGCTCCACATGGGTCTCTGCTGGCACCTGGACTCCTTGTCGATCCGGTTCGCTGATTCGGTCTGTTCGATGGTGGGGATATCGGATGGGTTCGCGGCCGGTTGCGGGCGGCCGGGCACCGTGGGTGGTGGGGACACCTGCCGGGCTGCCGGTACACCGCACCCCAGACCGGGCACTCGATGCCGTGCGACCACCGGCCGTGCGACCCCCTCCCCGGGCCGGAAACGCCCGAAGTGTACCGGAGCGCGCCTTCCGAAGCGCCGGTGAGACGACATCAAAGACGTCGAGGTGTGCTGGATGTTGCCGTCAGGAGGTGCTGATCGCCGCTCGGAGGTGGTCGACCACGCCGCCTTCGACCATGTCGCGGGCCACCGACACCGCGTTCACGATCGCCCGGGCGGAGGACGAGCCGTGGCTGATGATGCACACCCCATCGACCCCGAGCAGCATCGCCCCGCCGGTGGATTCCGGATCGAGCGAGGCATACAGCGGAGCGAGGGTGGGCCACAGCGCCTGGGAGGCAGCCCGGGCCTCCTCCGAGGAGTCGAACGCCGCCAGCAGCGCACCCACCAGCGTCTTCAGCCCGCCCTCGAGGGTCTTGAGGGCCACGTTGCCGGTGAACCCGTCGGTCACCACCACGTCCACCCCGTCGGTCATCAGGTCACGGCCCTCCACGTTGCCGACGAACGTGGCGCCGGTGGCGCCGACCCAGTCACCCGCGGCGAGCAGGGCGTGGGTCTCCTTCACCAGGGTGTTGCCTTTGGTGGGCTCCTCCCCGATCGACAGCAACCCCACCCGGGGGGCGTCGACGCCGTAGCGGTCCCGGGCGAACACCGCGCCCATCTGGGCGAACTGCACCAGCCACTCCGGCTGGCACTCCGCGTTGGCTCCCGCGTCGAGCAGCACCGTGGGGGTGGAGCCCGGGACCGGGATGGGGGTGGCGATCGCGGGGCGCGACACCCCCTTGATGCGTCCCATGCGCAACAGCGCCGACGCCATCGTGGCCCCGGTGTTGCCGGCGCTGACCATGGCGGAGGCCTTGCCGTCGCGCACCAGCTCCGCCGCTCGCACCAGCGAGGAGTCCTTCATGGTTCGCACGCTGGTGGCCGGGTCGTCGTCCATGGCGATCACCTGCGAGGCGGCGAAGAGCTCCAGCTCACCCGGATCGTCGATGGCTTGGGGCTGGCCCACCAGCACGATGGGCACCCCGAGCTCGGCCGCAGCGGTGCGGGCGCCTTCGACGATCGCGCCTGGTGCGTGGTCGCCGCCCATGGCGTCGACCGCGATCGGCAGCATCGGGACGGTCAGTCGACGTCGATGGCCTGCCGGCCCCGGTACCAGCCGCAGTTGCCGCACACCCGGTGCGGGCGCTTCACCGCACCACAGCGCGGGCAACCCGACCGAGCGGGGGACCCGAGCCGCCACGCTGACGCACGCCGGCTGCGGCTCTTGGACTTGGAGGTCTTCTTCTTGGGGACGGCCATCGTGGTTCCTGCTGATCTCGCGCGCGGTGGCGCCTGGGCGGAGGAGACAGGTTAGCGGGAGCCGAAGCGGCCGAGCGAACGGCGGGCGGGGCGAGTCGGCAGACGACCCCGACTGAGGTGCGACTTCCTCCGGGCCCACGCCACCACTTGGCTCAGAGTGGAACGAACTCGACGACGGTCAGGACACGAGTTGACCCATCAGCATCCACGTATTTAGCCATGATCGGACGATCGCTAGTAGCCGAGTAGGTATAGACCTCTTGAACCCCGCCATCCTTCGATACCGTATACTCGATGGTGCCTGGCTCGTCCCCAGGGCCCGCCGAAGCTACCGATTGAATATAGCGAAGTGAGAACAAGCCGAGAGGCGTCGAGCCCTGCCCAGGATCGATCTTCATTTCGTCGAGCAGACGAGGAGATTGGCCTGAGCTCGGATCGCTGGCAGAATAGACAGGTTCGCTGAAGATCTGGACCACACCATCTCGAGCGATCGTGGTCGTTCCGTCCGGGTCTGGCTGTGTCCCTACCTGGTGATCAGAAAAGGCATTGCCCGTGACCATAACCCAGTCGTCACGCCCTCGATACTCGATCCGATATTCTTGACCGTAGCGGCCGCCATCGATCAGTCGTGCTTCGAGCTTCACCCTTGCTTGAAACGGATGGTCCAGCACATCGCTCGCATCCTCCGCAACTGGGCTCGTGGGCGCGTCCCCGGACTTGTCATGTTTACCAACCATGAATACACCCCCGCTCAGGGTGATCATGACGAAAGAAGCTAGGAGACACCACCACAGTTTCTTCATGAACGCTTCCTCCAGCTCAGTAGATATTTACCGCCGTGTAGGACTGCATCGGACCGCAAGTGGAACAACGCTGCCACGTCACCGAGGTCACTCGCAGCATTGTCTGAGCTGAGACGTACTTGCCACCCGGCGAGGTGGGTTGATAGGCCCCGCGACAATTATCATTGAACCAAGAGTTGATGGCTGGAGCCTGATAGCGCCAGCGCCCCGATGGTCGCGGCACGGCCCAGGGAGAAGCTGCTCTCCTTGTTCATATATATATATATATGAACAAGGAGAGCGAAGCAAGGGTCCGGAGTGAGGCTACGCCGCTCCTGGAGAAGAACCGCCCTCGCCCGTCTCGCCCTCCTCCTCGAAGC
>NZ_DAIUCK010000091.1:0-13418 GCF_036846205.1 Rhabdothermincola sp.
CGGGCATCGAAGGCGACTCCGCCTCGTGCGCGGAGTTCTACGCGCTGCTGTCGGTTGTGCCGGCCCTCACCGCGCTCGTCGCGGCGTACGGCATCGTCAGCGAGCCCGACGATGTCGCGGCGCAGATCGAGGACTTGAAGGGCCCGATACCCGATGAGGCCCGGCGGTTGCTCAGCGCCCAGTTGAGCGAACTGGCATCGACGGGCTCCGGACGCCTGGGCGTGGGGTTGGTGGTCGGTCTCGCGGCCTCGTTGTGGGGAGCCTCAGCTGCCGTGAACCATCTGCTGGTCGCGGTGGCCACCGTCTACGGCCAGCGGGAGGGAAGGGGCTTCGTGCGTCGTCGCTCGATCGCGCTCGCCATGACGGTGGCCGGCATCGGTTTCGTCGTGGTGGTGATGCTCATCCTCACCGGTCTGCCGGGTTGGGCCGGTGACGTGGCCGGCCCCGTCGGCCGGGTGGTGGCCTCGGCGTTGCGTTGGCCCGTGCTGGCGGCCCTGATGCTGGCGGCGCTCGCCGTCATCTACCGCGTGGGATCGGACCGCCGCCGGAGGTGGCAGTGGGTGAGCTGGGGTGCGGTGGTCGCGGTGGTGGTGTGGGTGGCGGCCAGCGCCGGCTTCTCCCTGTACGTCTCGACCTTCGGGACCTACAACCAGACCTACGGCGCTCTCGGCGGGGTGATCGTGTTCATGCTGTGGCTGCTCATCTCGGTGTCGTGCGTGCTGCTCGGCGCCGAGGTGAACGCCGTGCTGGAGGGCCGGCATGCCCGTGAGATCGGTGGGAGGCCGGCCGGGTCACGGGCCGGCGCGATCCCTCGATCGACGCCTCGACGGGCAGCGCCCGACTTGATGAACTGATAATGATCGTTATTATGGAGTCGTGGGCACTGCCACCTCTGCTGTCAGCCCTGCTGTCACCCCAGCTGCCACCCCGCTGACCGTCGACTCGAGCGCCGTCGACACCACCACCGAGCGGTTGGTCGCGGCCGCGGCGCAGGTGTTCGGGGAGAAGGGCTACGACGGGGCGGGCGTGGCGGAGATCGCGCGCCGGGCCGGCCTGACGACCGGGGCCATCTACAGCCGCTTCTCGGGAAAGGCCGAGCTGCTCGCGGCCGCCATCCGGTCCTGCACCGAGGACGAGTTCGACCAGCTCTTCGCCGATCACGCCTTCGACGGGCGGGCCACCGACCTGCTGCGCACGGTCGGGTCCCATCTCGTCACCCGCCGGCCCCAGCCGGGCCACGCGCTCCTGCTGGAGGCGTTCGTGGCCGCCCGGCGCGACGAGGAGGTGGCGAGGCTGCTACGCGGCCACCTCGCCGAGCGAGCGGCGCGGCTGGCCGGTCTGGTGGACGCGTCGAAGGTCGACGGCGTCGTCGACCCCGAGGTCGACACCCGTGCCATCGTGCACCTGGCTCACGCCGTCGGCCTCGGGTTCCTCATCTTCGAAGCCCTGGGTGTGGCCTCTCCCGATCCCCGGGCCTGGGAGGACCTCGTCGGTCGGGTGGTCGCTTCGGTCACGCCCCCCGATCACCCCAGTCGAGAACCCAACGACCCCACGGAAGATCCCAACGACTAGGAGCTCGCACTCCCGACCCACAGGAGCTATCGCCATGGCAGACGACCAGCAGATCCTCGGCCGAGCCGACGTCAACGACTTGGAGGCGATCCTCGCCATCGCGAACTCCGACGTCGACGAGCTCGTCCACCAGGTCAAGGACAACGCGGACGCCATCTTCACCTGGGACTACGAGAAGGGGGCGCGGCCCGCGCTCAACAAGCTCTACGAGAAGGCCAAGACCGCGCAGTGGAACGGTGAGACCGACCTGCCCTGGGACACCGACGTCGACCCCGAGAAGGTCGTGAGCGTCATCCGGGGCTCGAACACGGCCGGCCCGTTCGAGTATCTCCAGAACCACCCGGAGTCACCCTTCCGCAACTTCGGTGAGAAGGAGTGGACCCAGCTCGGGGTCGAGTCGATGAACTGGCGCCTGAGCCAGTTCATGCACGGCGAGCAGGGCGCGCTGATCTGCACCGCCAAGATCGTCGAGACGGTCCCGTGGATCGACGCCAAGTACTACGCCTCGACCCAGGTGATGGACGAGGCCCGCCACGTCGAGGTCTTCGCCAAGTACCTCCAGGAGAAGCTCACGGGCTTCTACCCGATCAACGCCCACCTGCGGCTGCTGCTCGACGACATCATCGAGGACAGGCGCTGGGACATGACCTACCTGGGCATGCAGATCATGGTCGAGGGCCTGGCGCTGGCCGCGTTCGGCTTCATGTACCAGCTCACCACCGAGCCGCTGCTCAAGCAGCTGCTGCGGTACGTGATGAGCGACGAGGCCCGCCACGTGGCCTTCGGGGTGCTCTCGCTCAAGGAGTACTACGCGGAGCTCGACGCCAAGGAGCTCCGCGAGCGCCAGGAGTTCGCGTTCGAGGCCGCGGTGCGGATGCGGGACCGGTTCCTCCAGCAGGAGGTGTGGGAGCGCATGGGCATCGACACCAGGAAGATGGTGCGGCTGCTCCTCGACGTCCCGCAGGATCAGATGATCTTCCAGCAGATGCTGTTCTCGAAGATCGTGCCCAACTGCAAGAAGCTCGGGCTGCTCGACGCCGGTGACGCCTGGCTGCGCCGCCGGTTCGAGGAGATCGGCGTGATCCAGTTCGAGGACTGGGCCGACACCGGCGAGGAGTACCTCGAGTTCGACGCGGTCTCCCAGGACCGGGCCGCGGCGGCGTCGGCCTCGGCCTCGGCCTGATCGCCGGGCCCTGGACCGCGGTGTCGCCTCGGGGTGCGGAACGCCGATGTGTGGTCGGTGATCCGCACCCCGAGAGGCGGTTCAGAACAGCAGGCCGCAGGCCACCCGGATGAGCTGGCGGTAGTCGGGGAAGATCACGTCCCCTCCCGCGCAGGCCAGCGGCAGGAAGTCGAGCAGCGCACCGTACGGATCGGGCGCGGCGGCGACCCCCTGGCAGCCTTGCAGCACCAGGTCGCGGAACTCCGGTGCGGCGGCGTTGGCCACGATCGGGCAGAGCTTGGGCATCAGGGCCCGCAGGATGCTGTTGAGGAACTGCCGGCCGGCCGGGGTGAGCTCGATGTCGGTGAGGGCCACGTTGTCGAGCACCGACTGCAGCAGCCACGACTCCGTGTAGGACAACGTGCGGGTCGGCTGGGGGGCCGGCGCCGGCTTGCTCCGGCTCCACCACCCGGCGGCATCGGCTGCCGGCACGGCGGTGAGCAGCAGGGTGGCGGCGAGCGCCACCGCGGCCAGGGTCTTTCGCATGTGCGGGTTCCTTCCTTCCTCGGGCGCCCGGTGTGTCGGATGCCACTCCCTCCGCACACACTTCTAGGCCATTCGGCCCATCTTTGCAACAAGTTCTAGAAAGCTGGCTTTCCCACTCCCGTCGCTCGGTCACGCCCCCTCTTCCGTTCTGGCATGTCAAACGCGTGCCAGGGCACGCGTTTGACATGCCAGAACGCGAGAGCGGGAGGGGCTCGGGTGGTGAGCAGCCGCCTAGGGTTGGCGGCATGGGCTACTCCTGCTTCGACGTCGAGATCACCGACAAGGTGGCGCACCTGCGCCTCAACCGACCGGACGAGCTGAACACCATGGTGCCGGCCTTCTGGTCCGAGCTGCCGCAGATCGTGCGGGAGATCGACGACGACGGCTCGGCCAGGGTGATCGTGCTGTCCTCCACCGGCAGGCACTTCAGCGCCGGGATGGACCTGTCGGTGTTCACCGGAGGGGCCGGCCTGCCGGGGAACGAGGAGCCCCGCACCACCGAGATGGGCCGTACCCGGGCCCGGCTGCGCCAGACCGCGCTGCTGCTCCAGGAGAGCTTCAACGCCCTCGAGAAGGCCCGCCAGCCGGTGCTCGCCGCGGTGCAGGGCGGCTGCGTGGGCGGCGCGGTGGACATGGTCACCGCCTGTGACTGCCGCTACGCGACCGCGGACGCGTTCTTCGTGGTCCAGGAGATCAACATCGGCATGACCGCCGACGTCGGTACCCTGCAGCGCCTGCCGAAGCTGATCCCCGAGGGGGTGGCCCGCGAGCTGGCCTACACCGGGCGGCGCATGCCCGCCGCCCGGGCGAAGGAGGTCGGGCTGGTCAACGAGGTGTTCGACACCCAGGAGGCGATGCTCGAGGCCGTGATGGAGATCGCCCGCGAGATCGCTGCCAAGAGCCCGCTGGCGATCTGGGGGACCAAGGAGATGATCAACTACGCCCGCGACCACTCCGTCGCCGACGGGCTCAACTACATCGCCACCTGGCAGACGGGCATGTTCCAGCCGGCCGACATGATGGAGAGCTTCGCCGCCAAGAGCGAGAAGCGCGACCCACGCTTCGACGACCTGCTGCCGAACCCCAAGTCGTTCTGACTGGGCTGAATCGGCTGATCGGCCCTGCTACTCCCCGCCGTCGAGCGGCGGGAGGAAGTCCCAGGTGAGATCGCCCACCCGTACCAGGGTGGAGGAGATCCACCCGCCCATCGAGGAGAAGTGGTCGTCGAGGATACGGCCGTCCTCGAGGGTGGCTTCGTCGAACTCGTAGGAGCCGTCGTAGCTGACCTCGATGGCGTACTCGGGCTCCTTGAGGTCGGGTGGGTACACCGTCTCGATCGTCGGCCCTGAGCGGTGCAACGGCTCGCTGGCGATCGGCGGGCTCTCGGTGGGCAGCACGCTCAGCAGCATCGCCGGATCGGGCGAGGAGGCGAGGCGCTGCACGCGCAACACGATCTCGATGTCGATGCGGGGCGGCTCGTCGAAGGGCTCGTCGATGTACCAGAGGCGGTAGGAGGTCTGCGACCACGTCGGCCAGGAGAGGGTGATGTCGGCCTGCACCCGGGGTGGGAGGCCTTCGCCGGGGAGCCCGTAGCTGGTCTCCCAGCGCATGTCCCCGAGCAGCATGTCCATCTGGAAGCGCTCCTCGAACGCTTGTCGTTCGAGCAGGGCCCCTTCGAAGGCGTCGCGTAGCGCCCCGATGGCATCGGTGAAGACGTGGTCGAGCATCCCGGCCCGAGGGTAGCCGCACCCCTCGCGGGCCCGTCAGCGCGCCGGGCCCTGCTCGCGGCCCAGCGCGTCCGGCCCGGGGGAGAGGAACGCGGTGGGCACCGACAGACCGAGTGCCTTGTGCCGGAGGGTGGCGATGCGCCGGCCGGGTTGCACGGCGGCCTTGGGTGCACCGAGCGCGTCGCGGAGCAGCGCGGCGGTCGCGTCGAGGTCGGCCACCGTGTAGGCCAGGCCGAAGAACGCCGCCGGCCCGTCCCCGCTCGGTTCCTCGGGGCCGATCAGCTCCACGATGACCTCACCGGCGCGGAAGAACACCTGCAGGAACGGCGGCCCGTACTGGTCGGTGTGGCGGGTCCGGCGCGGCTCGAACCCCGCGGCGCGCAGCGCCGCCGTGGTCCGAGCGGGGTCAGGGGTCACCAGCACCACGTGGTCGATCTGGAGCACACCGTTCGGGTGGCGGGCCGGCTCGCAGGGTGGCGCCGTGCTGGCAGTGGTGGGGAGGCCGTCGAGGTCGGGGCTCGCGAGGGTGGCGTCCCGCAACGTCCACGACAGGATGCGCCGGCCCCGTTCCCGGCCCACCAGGCGGATCCGCACCCCGCCGACGCGGCAGGTGGCGTCGTCGTCGACGTCGAAGCCGGCCGCCCGCCAGGCCTCCGGCGGATCGGCGACCTCGATGGTGTCGATCGTGGGCATCGGCGGCGTCATCTTCCCCTCAGCGTGACGCGTGGACCGGTGGGAGCCGGTCGTGCCAGGGCAGCGCCTGCTCGAGCTGGGCGGCGAGCCGGAGGAGCAGGTCTTCGCGGCCTTGCACCGCGATGAACTGGACACCGATCGGGAGGCCCGAGTGGTCCTGGTGCAGCGGCAGGGAGATCGCCGGCTGCCCACTCAGGTTCCACGGCAGCGTGTAGGCCACCAGGCGGGCGCCGGTCGGGCCGCCGAGTTCGCCCAGCGGCGGAGGTGGCTCGGGGAGGGTGGGGGTGACCAGCACGTCCCACCCAGCCGCCCACCAGGCCGCCGCCTGCCGGGACCAGCGCTGCGTGGCGTCCAGGCAGGCGAGGTACCGAGCGGCGGTGACGGACCGGCCGATCTCCGCCATCGCCCACGTGGCGGGCTCCACGTCGTCCTCGCCGATGATCCGGCCGGTGCGGGCCGACCAGCGGTCGAGCTCGCGGGCCGCGAACACCGGGAACATCAGCAGGGCGTCGTCGAGGCTGAGGTCCAAGGCGTCGGGGGCCGACCAGTCCACGCGGTGGCCGAGGTCCTCCAGCGCCTGTCCGGTCCGCTCCACCGCGGCCCGGCACGCGCTGTGGGGCTCGCCGCCCGGCGCGGGCAGCTCCACCCGAAGCCCGATGCGCAGCGAGCCGGGATCCGCGCCGAGCTCGTCGAGGAACGGGCGCGCCGGCGGGGGCGCGGTGTAGGGATCACCCGGTGCGGACCCGGCGATGCGGTCCAGCACGGCCGCGGTGTCGCGCACGGTGCGGGTGAGCACGCCCTCGTGGGTGGTCGGTCCCCACAGCTCGCCCAGCGACGGTGCCAGCGAGGTCCGGGCCCGGGTGGGCTTGAGACCGACCAGGCCGCACGCGCTGGCGGGGATGCGGATCGAGCCGCCCATGTCGTTGCCGTGGGCGACGGGCACCATGCCCGAAGCCACCGCGGCCGCGCTGCCACCGCTGGACCCGCCGGGTGAGCGGGAGGGATCCCAGGGGTTTCGCGTCGGGCCGTAGGCGACGGGCTCGGTGGTGTCGGAGAAGGCGAGCTCGGGGAGGTTCGTCTTGCCGATGATCGACAGCCCGGCGTCGCGGAACCGGGTGACCAGCCAGGCGTCTTCGTCTTCGGTCCATCCGAGGTCCCGCAGGAACCGCATGCCGAGGTGGTAGGGGTCGCCCGCGGAGTGCGCGACCGCGTCCTTGAGGCCCATCGGCACGCCGGCGAAGGGGCGCGCCGCCAGATCGGGATCGCGCCGGGCCTGGTCGCGGGCCTTGTCGAAGAGGGGATGGATGATCGCGTTCAACCGCGGGTTCAGGCGCTCGACGCGCTCGATGGCGGCTTCGACGAGCTCCAGCGGGGTGCAGGCGCCCGAGCGCACCAGCTCGGCCTGCCCGGTGGCGTCGAGCAGGGAGAGGTCGTCTCGCACCGCGAGGACCCTACCGGCACCTCGAGGTCCTCGCCCGAGGCCAGCCGCGAGCAGACTGAGGGGCCGTGCTCGACGCCGAGCTGATCCGACGCGTGCGGGCCTGGCAGGCCACCGATCCCGATCCCGAGACCCGGGCCGAGCTCGACGCGCTGGTGGCGGCGGGGGACGAGGACGGGCTGCGTGACCGGTTCGACCACCGGCTCGAGTTCGGCACCGCTGGCTTGCGGGCGGAGATGGGTGCCGGACCGAACCGCATGAACCGGGTGGTGGTCCGCCGGGCCGCCACGGGGTTGATGCGCTACCTCGGCGCCGGCCGGAAGGTCGTCGTCGGCTACGACGCTCGGCGCAAGTCGGACGAGTTCGCGCTCGAGACCGCGAGGGCGGTGGCGGCAGCGGGCGGGGTGGCGGTCCTGTTCCCCCGGCCGGTGCCGACGCCGCTGGTGGCGTTCGCGGTCCGGCTGCTCGGTGCCGACGCGGGGGTGATGTGCACCGCCAGCCACAACCCGCCGGCCGACAACGGTTTCAAGGTGTACCTGGGTGACGGCGCGCAGATCGTGCCCCCGGTGGATCGCCAGATCGCGGCCGCGATCGACGAGCTCGACGAGATCGACGGCGGGGGCACCCCGGTGTTGCTCGAGGTGCCTGGCGGTGACGGTGAGGAGGACTCCCGCGGCATCCGCCAGGCGGGCAGCGACGTCGTCGACGCGTACGTCGAGCGGGCGGTGAGCCGACTCGGTGGCGGCCCGCGCAACGTGTCGATCGTCTACACGCCCCTGCACGGCGTCGGGCTCGACGTCACGGAGCGGGTGTTCGCCGCCGCGGGCTTCGAACCGCTGCACGTGGTGGCCGCGCAGGCGGCGCCCGATCCGGCCTTCCCGACCACGCCCTACCCCAACCCCGAGGAAGACGGGGTGCTCGACCTGGCCTACGGCCAGGCAGAGGAGGTCGGCGCGGACCTGGTGCTCGCCCACGACCCCGACGCGGACCGCTTGGGCGTGGCGGTCCGCGGGCGCGACGGGCGCTGGCGGCGATTGACGGGCGATCAGGTGGGTGCGCTGCTGGCCGACCATCGGCTTCGCCGCACCGACGGCGTGGCTGGTGAGCGACTGGTGGTCGACACGTTCGTCTCCTCCGGCCTGGTGGCGCGGCTCGCGGCCGCGCACGGCGTGCACCACGTCGAGACCCTGACGGGGTTCAAGTGGCTGATGCGCCCCGTGATCGCCCACCCCGAGTGGGAGCTGGTGCTGGCCTACGAGGAGGCACTCGGCTACGCCGTCGACGGCTACCTCCGGGACAAGGACGGCATCGCCGCGGCGTTGGCGTTCGCCGAGCTCGCCGCCGAGCTTCGCGCCGCTGGCCTCACCGTGTGGGACCGCCTCGAGCAGCTCGCCCGGCGTCACGGGCTGTTCGCCACCGCCACCTGGTCGTTCCGGTTCACCGGCTACGCCGCCCGGTCGAGGATCGATGCCCTGATGGCCGCCCTGCGGTCGTCGCCACCGGCGCGGCTCGGGCACCACGAGGTCCGCCGAGTGGAGGACCTCCTCGCCGGCGGGCGGCTCCCACCGGTCGACGCGGTGGTGCTCCACCTCGGCGGCGACGCTCGGCTGATCGCCCGGCCCAGCGGCACCGAGCCCAAGCTGAAGGTCTACGGGCGGGTGTGCCGGGCTGTCGGTGACGCACCGTCATCGCTGGCTCGGGCTGAAGCCGACGCGGCCCGCGAGCTCGAGTCGCTGCACGGCGCGGTCAGCTCCTACGTGGATCGAACGGCCCATGGCTGAACCGGCCACGCCGCTCGGCTAGCGTTCCACGCTCCGGCATCCGCCTGCTCCTCGGCCGAGTCGCCCACTCCGATGCTGTTCCCGACCGTCGACTTCGCGATCTTCTTCGTGGTCGTGTTCACGGGCAACTGGCTGTTGCGACCGTTCCCGAAGCGGTGGCGCCTGTTCATCCTCGCCGCCAGCCTGATCTTCTACGGCTGGTTCCGCTGGTACTACGTGTTCCTCCTGCTGGGATCGATCGGGGTCAACTGGTTCTTCGGGCGGCAGATCTACGCGTCGCTCGGCCCCGACGGGCAGCGCACCACGGCCAGCAGGCGCCTGGTGCGGCTCGCCGTGCTGGTCAACCTCGGCGCGCTGGGGGTGTTCAAGTACACGGAGTTCGTGCTGTCGACCGGGAGCAGCTGGCTGAACCGCCTCGGCTTCGACCTCGACCCGCCGCTGCTCGGGATCGTGCTCCCCGTGGGCATCTCCTTCTTCACCTTCCAGGCCATCAGCTACGTGGTCGACATCGGGCGCGGCGAGTGGCGCAAGCCGATGCCGCTGCTCGACTTCGCGGTGTACCTGTCGTTCTTCGCGCACCTGGTCGCGGGGCCGATCGTGCGAGCCAGCGAGTTCGCCTGGCAGCTCGACACCCGCCCGGACCCCCGAGCGGTCGAGTCCTCGGAAGCGTTCATGCTGATCTTCCGCGGGCTGTTCAAGAAGGTCGTGATCTCCAGCTACATGGCGACCGTCGCGGATCCGGTCTTCCAGTTCCCGCAGGGGCACAGCAGCCTGGAGGTGCTGTTCGGCATCTACGCGTACGCGATCCAGATCTACGCCGACTTCAGCGGCTACACCGACATCGCCATCGGTGTGGCCCTCCTGCTCGGGATCCGCTTCCCGCAGAACTTCGACGCCCCGTACCGGTCGCGCTCGGTGCAGGAGTTCTGGCGGCGATGGCACATGACCCTGTCGCGGTGGCTGCGCGACTACCTGTACATCCCGCTCGGGGGCAACCGCAGCTCCCGGTTGGTGGCGATGTTCGATCCCGCTCGGGGGAACCAGCCCCGCAGGGGGTTCGTCTACCTCAACCTGATGCTCACCATGCTGCTCGGTGGGCTCTGGCACGGTGCCAACTGGACCTTCGTCATCTGGGGGGCGATCCACGGTGGGGCGCTGATCGCCGAGCGGGTGGTCAAGGCCCGGTGGGCCGAGCGCGAGCCGCTAGGGGTGCCGCCGCGGGTGGTGGCGGTGCTCCAGTGGCTGCTCACGTTCCATGTCGTCGCGCTGGCCTGGGTGTTCTTCCGGGCGACGTCACTCGACGGGGCGCTCGCGGTGCTGGGCCAGCTGGTGCCGGTCACGGGGGGTGCCTCCTCGCTGGTGACCCCGTTGCTCGCGGCGACCATCGTGGCGATGCTGGCCTCGCAGTTCGTGCCCCCGAGCATCCCGGAGCAGGCGCAGCGCGGCTTCGGCCGTCTGGCACCCGCCCTGCAGATCGGGCTGGTGGCCGCCGCGCTGGTCGGCATCAACGCGCTCGGGCCGGAGGGCATCGCCCCGTTCATCTACTTCCAGTTCTGATGTCGAGGCCGTGGCGGACGTGAGTGCTCCCACCGGCGAGCGACCGGTACCGTTGCCGCCCATGCAGGTGGCTGGGGACGTGGCGCCGTCGCGCGGGTCGGCCCGCTCGGCTCGTCGAGGTGCGGGCCCGTCGCTGCTGGGGCGCCTGGTCCGGGGCCAGCGGCCCGAGCGGCCGGGCACGATGCCGGCGGGCATCGTGCTGGTGGTGGTGGTCGTGGGGCTGCTGCTCGCCGCGCTGCTCAACGCGGACGCCACCCTGCGCAAGAGCAAGGCCCGGGGTGACGGGTTCCGCCAGCACGTGGCGCAGGCCGTCGCCGACGTCAGCGACGCAGTCGGGCTCAGCGGACCGCGCAACGCGCTCGACGAGGCGCTCGGGCGCCGCGCAGGAGGTGGGCCGAGCTACGAGGAACTGCTGGCCCAGAAGGAAGCGACCGAGGCCGAGGGCGGGCCGGCCACCACCGCGCCGCCCGTGTTGCGCCTGCGCACGCCCACACTCGCCGACCCGCTGAAGCTGTGGGTGGGCGGTGACTCCGTGGGCGGCTCGTTCGGGGTGCAGATGCAGCCCATCGCGGATTCCACCGGCCTGTTCAAAGCCACCCTCGACTACCAGCTCGGCACCGGCTTGATCCGCCCCGATTACTACAACTGGCCGGAGCACTTCGCGAAGGACGTGCTTCCCGGCCTCGACCCCGACGTCGTGGTCGTGATGTTCGGCGCCAACGACGACCAGAACCTCGAGCTCGAGGGTGGTCGGGTGGTCAAGAAGTACACCCCGGAGTGGTATGCGGAGTACCGCCGCCGGGTCGGCGCCACGATGGACCTGTTGAAGAGCCCCGACAACGATCGCCTGGTGGTGTGGGTCGGTGCCGTGCCGGCAGGTCCGGGGTCGCAGATCTCGAACATGGACGTGCTCAACTACATCTACTGGAGCGAGGCCCGGACGCGTCCGTGGGTCACCTACGTCGACACCTTCGCCATCCTCGGCGGGCCCGACCACACGTTCGCCAAGGAGGTCACCTACGCGGACGGCAAGCTGCGCGGCCCCTACCAGAAGGACAACCTGCACCTGAGCACCTGGGGTGCGCAGCGGCTGTCGTGGGCGACCCTGGCGCACATCGGCCGGTTCGTCGACCTCGGTGCCAGCAAGGTGCCGAACCCTCCCCCCTCGGAGACCGCGCCCGCCGACGTGGTCGAGCGGGAGGAGCTCCCCCGGCCGGAGAACATGCCCGACGGGGTCTGAGCACTCCCGCCCGGCCGCGCACCCGGACCGTCGGACCCAGCGAACGGGTCAGGTCACGGTGAGGGTGGCGTGCATCCCGTGGGCCAGATGCGTCCGCCCGTCGGGCGCGTGGACCACGCAGAACAAGGTGTAGGTGCCCGGCTCGAGCACGAAGGTGGCGTCGCACGTCCGCCCGGGACCGAACGCTTCGAGCTCGAAGGCTCCCGCCGCCTCGAGCGCCGCTTCGTCCGGTTCGCCGCCGGGCACGGTGGGCACGGGGCCTCCGCCGGGCAGGAAGGCGACCTCGTGGTCCTCGGTGCCGATGTTGTGCGCCACGAAAGTGACCGCGCCCGCTCGGGTCGCGGCGTGGTCGAGGTTGATCACGTAGTCGGCCAGCTCCACGTCGATCCGGTCGGTGGCGCCGGCGGCCAGCTCGGCACCGACCGGCTCGCAGGGGCGCCCGCTCGCGCCGGTGGTGGTGGCGCTGCTCTCGGTCGGTGCGTCGTCGCCGCACCCGGTGGTCCCCCAGGCGATGGCCACGGCCACCACCCCGACCAGAACTCGTCCGATGCCGACCTTCCTCAACTCGATCACCTCCTGGATGGGAGGAGAAGTTAGGTATACCTAACAGATCAAGTCAAGGGGGACACAAACGTGGTGGTCAGGGCGAGGGTGGGTCCGATCAATCGGGCTCGGCAGACGGGTGGCGGGCGGTCACCGTGGTGGTGATGCCACCCCGCACGTTCCAGTGGGTCTCCACGGTCATGCGCCGGGGTGCGATCGCCGCCACCAGGTCGTCGAGGATCCGGTTGGTGACGTCCTCGTGGAAGTGCCCTTCGTCGCGGAAGCTCCACAGGTAGAGCTTGAGCGACTTGAGCTCCACGATCTTGCGGTCGGGCACGTAGGTGACCACGACGGTGGCGAAGTCGGGCTGGCCGGTCATCGGGCACAGGCAGGTCAGCTCGGGGGTCTCGCAGCGCACCTCATAGTCGCGTCCCGGGTGGGGGTTGTCGACGGCGACCAGGTCTCGGGAAGGGGTTGAGGGCACCCCGTGACGCTATCCGAGCGCGACCACCCCTCCGTCTGGGCGACGTCGACGTCGCCTGTGTTGTGCTCGCGGCCTCGGTGGCTCTGGCGCTGACCGTGCCGCTGTCGACGTTCTCACAAGTGGTGGAACCGTCGGCCGACGCCACGCGAGCAGCGTCGGGCCGAGCTCGACGCTGCGGTCAAGGCGTCCTTCGAGGACTCTGGGGTAACCCGGGGACCTACGGGTCGCCGCGGGTGTGGGAGGACCTGCGCGAACAGGGCTGGAAGGTCTCCTAGAAGACCGTGGCGGCGTCGAAGGGCCGCCAGGGTCTGGCTGGTCGCAACCCGAAGCCCAAGCGACGCTCGCTGACCCGTCCGGACCAGGCAGCACGGCGGTTCCCAGACTTGCTGGGTCATGAGTTCACGATCTGAACCGACAGCGAGAACGGGGTCCAACGGAGGCTTCGGGTTGACAAGCAGTCTATGATGTGATAGACACAGCAACAAGTAGCTTAAATCTAGTATAGGGTGAAAGGTGATGAAGAAGATAGCAGGAGCCGCGACTGCGGGAATGACCTGCATCGGGCTGGTCGCAGCACATGTGCACGGCGCAGATGCGCGTGAGGCGTTGAGTGGTCAGTGTGGAGTGGACGGGTATGGCTGGTCGTACGCGATCGGCTCCGACGGCAATCTGACG
>NZ_DAIUCK010000092.1:0-8033 GCF_036846205.1 Rhabdothermincola sp.
GGGCAGGGGCGGTTCAGCCGATCTGGCCCTCACCGGCGGGGAGGTCGATCACCCTGGCGTCGGGCAGCTCCTCGCCGCTCTCGGCCAGATCACCGGCGCCCACGACGTCCGCCTCGCCGTCGCCGGTGGTCCGGCGCGCCAGCCACTCGGCCAGATCCGCCTCCTCGTCGGCCATCGAGTAGAACTCCATCGGCTGGTAGTCCGGCGCATGAGGCCGGATCGCCCGGTACTTCTGCATACCGGTGCCCGCCGGGATGAGCTTGCCGATGATGATGTTCTCCTTGAGGCCGATCAGGTTGTCGCTTCGCGACTCGATCGCCGCCTCAGTGAGCACCCGGGTCGTCTCCTGGAACGAGGCCGCCGACAGCCACGAATCGGTCGCCAGCGAGGCCTTGGTGATGCCCATGATCTCGGGGCGCCCCTCCGCGGGCTGCTTGCCCTCCTGGACCAGGGCGCGGTTGGTGTCGGTGTAGACCTTCCCGTCGACCCGCTCGCCGGGGAGGAAGTCGGAATCTCCCGGCTCCTGCACGGCGATCCGGCGGGTCATCTGGCGCACGATCAGCTCGATGTGCTTGTCGTGGATCGGCACGCCCTGGTCCCGGTACACCTTCTGGACCTCGTTGACCAGGTACTGCTGGGTCTCCCGGATGCCCTTGATCTCGAGGAGCTCCTTGGGGTCCCGCGGGCCTTCGATGATGGCGTCGCCCGCATGCACCTCCTGGCCGTCGGTGACCTCGAGGCGAGCCATGCCCGGCACCGTGTAGACGTCCTCGGTGCCGTCGTCAGCGACGATGGTGACGACTCGCCCCTTGCCCTCGTCGTCACCGACCCGCACCACGCCCGAGGTCCGAGCGAGGGTCGCCTTGCCCTTCGGCGATCGGGCCTCGAACAGCTCGACCACCCGGGGCAGACCGCCGGCGATGTCCTGGCTACCTGCGATCCCACCGGTGTGGAAGGTCCGCATCGTGAGCTGGGTACCCGGCTCGCCGATCGACTGGGCGGCGATGACGCCGACGGCCTCGCCGACCTCGATCATGTCACCGGTCGCCAGCGAGAGCCCGTAGCTGGCGGCGCTGATGCCGATGGACGAGTCGTCGGTGAGCGGTGACAGCACACGGACCCTGTTGATCTCGGGATCGTCACGCAGGATCGCCAACTCCGGTTCGCGCACCACCGACGAGGCGGGCAGGGTGAGCGTGGCCCGGTCACCGTCGACGGTGGCGGCCACCCATCGCTCCACCCAGCGAGCCTCTTCGACGTCCCACTGCAACACCTCGAGCCCCCACTCGCCTTCGCGTTCGACGAGGGCGTCGACGGGTGCCGAAGTGGTCACCTCGTCGGCGAGCACCCGGCTGTAGAGCCGCTGCTCGAGGTAGGTGCGGCGACCGGGTCGGTCCGGACCGACATCCTCGATCCAGATACCCCGGACCGGCCCACCGTCGGCGAACGGATCGTGGTCGTTGATGATGAGCTCCTGCGCCACGTCCACCAGCCGGCGGGTGAGGTACCCGGAGTCAGCGGTGCGGAGTGCGGTGTCGACGAGCCCCTTCCGCGCACCGGGCGTGGCGATGAAGTACTCGAGCATCGACAGGCCTTCGCGGAAGTTCGACTTGATCGGTCGGGGGATCATGTCACCACGAGGATTGGCCACCAGGCCACGCATGCCCGCGATCTGGCGGACCTGCATCATGTTCCCTCGGGCCCCGGAGCCGACCATCATGTCGATGGGGTTGAACTGCTGGGCCTTCAGGGCCTCCTCCATCTGCCGGCGGACCTCGTCGGTGGCCGTCGTCCAGATCTCGACTTCCTTCTGTCGGCGCTCACCGTCGGTGATGATGCCCCGGCGGAACTGCGCTTCGACCTTCTCGGCCTCCTTCTCGTGGAGGTCGAGGATGGCGCGCTTTTCGACCGGGGTCTTCACGTCCTCGATCGAGATCGTGAGCCCCGAGCGGGTCGCGTAGCGGAAGCAGAGGTCCTTGATGCGGTCGAGTGCGGTGCCGACGGCAGCCTTGCCGTAGTGCTTGGAGAGCTCGTCGACGATCTGCCCCATGACCTTCTTGTCCACCGGCCGGTTCAGGAACCGGAAGCCGTCGGGCAGTGCGGTGTTGAAGAAGACCCGCCCTGCCGTGGTGGGCTCGTACTCCGTCGATCCGTTGCGACCAGCCACCAGTTCCGGGACCCGGTACTGGATCCGCGCGTGCAGATCGATCTCGCCGGCCTCGTATGCCCGCTCGACCTGGTGGAGGTGCCGGAACACGGAGCCTTCACCCTTGGCGCCCTCGACCACCTCGGTCAGGTAGTAGGCCCCGATGATCATGTCCTGGGTCGGCGTCACCAGCGGTCGACCGTCGGCCGGGCTCAGGATGTTGTTGGCCGACAGCATCAGCACCCGGCTCTCCGCCTGCGCCTCGGCCGACAGCGGCAGGTGCACGGCCATCTGGTCGCCGTCGAAGTCGGCGTTGAAGGCGTGGCAGACGAGCGGGTGGATCTGGATGGCCTTGCCCTCGACCAGGACCGGCTCGAAGGCCTGGATCCCGAGCCGGTGCAGCGTCGGCGCCCGGTTGAGGAGCACCGGGTGCTCCTTGATGACCTCCTCGAGCACGTCCCACACCTGCGGGCGGCGACGCTCGACCATCCGCTTCGCCGACTTGATGTTCTGTGCCAGCTCGTTGTCCACGAGCTTCTTCATCACGAACGGCTTGAACAGCTCGAGCGCCATCAGCTTCGGCAGCCCGCACTGGTGCAGCTTGAGGGTCGGGCCCACCACGATCACCGAGCGACCCGAGTAGTCCACACGCTTGCCGAGCAGGTTCTGGCGGAACCGCCCCTGCTTGCCCTTGAGCATGTCGGAGAGCGACTTGAGGGGACGATTGCCGGGCCCCGTCACCGGCCGGCCACGGCGGCCATTGTCGAACAGCGCGTCGACAGCCTCCTGGAGCATGCGCTTCTCGTTGTTGACGATGATCTCGGGTGCGCCGAGGTCGAGGAGGCGCTTCAGGCGGTTGTTGCGATTGATCACCCGGCGGTACAGGTCGTTCAGGTCGGAGGTGGCGAAGCGTCCGCCGTCGAGCTGCACCACCGGCCGCAGCTCAGGGGGGATGACGGGCACCACGTCGAGGATCATCGCCCGGGGGTCGTTCACCCGGCGCCCGTGCTCGTCACGGCGGTTGAAGGCCGAGACGATCTTGAGGCGCTTGATCGCCTTCTGCTTGCGCTGCGCGGAGAGCGGGCGCTGCCCCTCCTGCGGATCAATAGCGGCACGCAGCTTCTCTTCTTCCTCATCGAGGTCGATGCGATCGATCAGCCGAGCGATGGCATCCGCGCCCATGCCACCCTCGAAGTAGTCGCCGTAGCGCTCGGTGAGCTCACGCCAGAGCATCTCGTCCTCGATGATCTTGCGGGCGAAGAGGTCCTTGAACTCCTCGAACGCCCGGGTCACCAGGTCGATCTCGATCTCGTAGCGCTCGCGGATCGCGGCCAGGTCCTTCTCGGCCGCGCGCCGGCGCGCGTTGAGCTCCGACTCCTTCGCCCCCTGGGCCTCGAGCTCGGCCAGCTCACTCTCGAGCGCCTCGAAACGCTCAGCCAGCTCCTTCTCCCGGTCGTTCTCGATGGCCTCCACCTCGCCGCGCATCTCGGCTTCGAGGTTGGGGAGATCCTCGTGGCGGCGCTCCTCGTCGACCCAGGTCACCAGGTTGGCAGCGAAGTAGATGACCTTCTCGAGCTGTTTGGCTTTCAGCTCCTCACGGGCCTCGGTGCCCATCAGCAGGTAGGCAAGCCACGAGCGGGTGCCACGCAGGTACCAGATGTGTACCACTGGGGCTGCCAGCTCGATGTGGCCCATCCGCTCCCGGCGCACCTTCGAGCGGGTGACCTCCACACCGCAGCGTTCGCAGATGATGCCCTTGAACCGGACGCGCTTGTACTTGCCGCAGTAGCACTCCCAGTCCTTCGTAGGACCGAAGATCTTCTCGCAGAAGAGGCCGTCCTTCTCCGGCTTGAGGGTGCGGTAGTTGATCGTCTCCGGCTTCTTAACCTCGCCGTTCGACCACATGCGGATCGACTCGGCCGTAGCGAGGCCGATGCGGAGCTGGTCGAAGTTGTTGACGTCCAGTGTTGCCACGTCAGCTCCTCTCCGCCTGGCGGCGGGCGTCTTCTTCGTCGCTGCCCCGTTCCGGGCGCGACAGGTCGATGCCGAGCTCCTCGGCCGTTCGGAAAAGGTCCTCGTCGAGTTCTCGCATCTCGATCTCCTCACCGGTGGTCGAGAGCACCTCGACGTTGAGGCAGAGGGCCTGCATCTCCTTGATGAGCACCTTGAAGCTCTCGGGGATGCCGGGCTCGGGGATGTTCTCACCCTTGACGATCGCCTCGTAGACCTTGACCCGACCGAGCACGTCGTCGGACTTGATGGTGAGCAGCTCCTGCAGGCAGTACGCCGCCCCGTACGCCTCGAGGGCCCAGACCTCCATCTCACCGAAGCGCTGGCCACCGAACTGCGCCTTCCCGCCCAGGGGCTGCTGGGTGATCATCGAGTACGGACCGGTGGACCGGGCGTGGATCTTGTCGTCGACCAGGTGGGCCAGCTTGAGGATGTAGACGATGCCCACCGTGATCGGGTTGTCGTAGGGCTCGCCCGTGCGACCGTTGTAGAGGATGGTCTTCCCGTCGGGGCGGATCAGGCGGCCGTTGTCGCCGTAGCGAGGATCGATCGCCTCCGGTCGGAGGTTCTCGAAGATCCGCTTGATCGTGGGGTGCTGGCCGGCCTCCTCCTCTTCGTCCCAGTGTGCGCCGTCGAACACCGGGGTGGCGATCAGCCGGGCAGCCGGGGTGGTGGGTCGGGTCTTCGACTCCGTGCCGCGCACCGGCTCATCGCCTTCGACCTGCCCGTCGATCTCCCAGCCCCAACGGGCGGCATAGCCGAGATGGGCCTCGAGCACCTGGCCGACGTTCATCCGTGACGGCACACCGAGCGGGTTCAGGATGATGTCGACCGGCGTGCCGTCCGCCAGGAAGGGCATGTCCTCGATGGGCAGGATCTTCGAGATCACGCCCTTGTTGCCGTGGCGGCCCGCCAGCTTGTCACCGACGCTGATCTTGCGCTTCTGGGCGACGTAGACCCGCACGAGCTGGTTCACCCCGGGAGGCAGCTCATGGCTCTCGTCACGGCTGAAGACCCGGACGTCGATGACCTTGCCCGACTCGCCGTGGGGCACCTTCAGTGAGGTGTCCCGCACCTCACGGGCCTTCTCACCGAAGATCGCCCGCAACAGGCGCTCCTCAGGGGTCAGCTCCGTCTCACCCTTGGGTGTGACCTTGCCGACCAGCACGTCCCCGGGGCCGACCTCGGCGCCGATGCGGATGATGCCCCGCTCGTCGAGGTCGGCGAGGATCTCCTCGGAGAGGTTCGGGATGTCCCGGGTGATCTCCTCCGGGCCGAGCTTGGTGTCGCGGGCGTCGATCTCGTGCTCGTGGATGTGGATCGAGGTGAGCACGTCGTCGCGCACCACCCGCTCGGAGAGGATGATGGCGTCCTCGAAGTTGTAGCCCTCCCAGGTCATGTAGGCCACGACGAGGTTCTTGCCGAGAGCCAACTCGCCATTCTCCGTCGAGGGGCCGTCCGCGAGGACGTCGCCCGCCCTGACCCGATCTCCGGCGCGGACGCGAGGCTTCTGGTTGATACAGGTGTCCTGGTTCGACCGCTCGAACTTGAGCAGCCGGTAGATCTTGCGGCCCTTCGTCTTGTACTCGACGGTGATGGAGTCGCCATCGACCTCGGTGACCACACCGTCCTCGTCGGCCAGGATCATGTCGGCCGCGTCGCGCGCCGCGCGGGCCTCAATGCCGGTACCGATGTACGGAGCCTCGGCGCGTACCAGCGGCACGGCCTGGCGCTGCATGTTGGCACCCATGAGCGCCCGGTTCGCGTCGTCGTGCTCGAGGAACGGGATGAGTGCGGTGGCCACCGAGACGATCTGCTTCGGCGAGACGTCCATCAGCTGGACCTCGTCCGGGGACACCGAGGAGATCTCCGTGGTCGCACCGAAGAACACGTCGCGCTCGAGCTGCAGCTTGAGCTCACCGAGGGTCGCGGCCTGCGGCGACCGGCGAACGAGGACCCGGTCCTCCTTGAAGGATCCGTCGGGATTGAGGGGCACGTTCGCCTGGGCGACGACGTACTCCTCCTCCTCGTCAGCGGTCAGGTAGACGATCTCGTCGGTCACCTTGCCGTTCTTGACGACCCGGTAGGGGGACTCGATGAAGCCGAACTCGTTGACCCGGGCATACGTCGCCAGCGCGCCGATCAGACCGATGTTCGGACCTTCCGGCGTCTCGATCGGACACATCCGGCCGTAGTGGCTGAAGTGCACGTCGCGCACCTCGAAGCCGGCCCGCTCCCGGGACAGGCCGCCCGGGCCCAGCGCCGAGAGGCGGCGGCGGTGGGTGAGCCCGGACAGCGGGTTCACCTGGTCCATGAACTGCGAGAGCTGGCTGGTGCCGAAGAACTCCTTGATGGCGGCCACCACGGGCCGGATGTTGATGAGGGTCTGAGGGGTGATGGCCTCCACGTCCTGGGTGGTCATCCGTTCCCGCACCACCCGTTCCATGCGGGACAGGCCGATGCGCACCTGGTTCTGGATGAGCTCCCCGACCGAGCGGATGCGCCGGTTGGCGAAGTGGTCCTGGTCGTCGAGCCGGTAACCGGGCTCCTGGACCATCAGGTGCAACATGTACGTGCAGGCGGCGAGCACTTCCGACGGGCTCAGCACTGACTGGTCGGGATCGGGCCGCTCGAGCTCGATGCCGAAGAGCTGTTCCACCTTCTCAATCTCGGGGCCGAGCTTGCGGTTCAGCTTGTAACGGCCGACGCGGGACAAGTCATAACGGCGCGACTCGAAGAACGCGTTGCGGAAGTAGGCCCGCGCCGACTCGACCGTCGGCGGCTCCCCCGGCCGGGCCCGCTTGTAGATCTCGACCAGCGACTCGTCCTGGGTCGGGGCGATCTCGCGGTCCTTCTCCCATTGCCCCTCGAGGAAGTCGAAGTGCCGGACGAGCCGATCGAGGAACCCGGGGTGGTTCTCCTCGTCGTAGCCGAGCGCACGCAGCAGGGTGAACATGCTCAGGCGCCTCTTGCGAGCCACCCGGGCCCCGGCGGTGACGTCCTTGCCCGGCTTCTGCTCGAGGTCGATCTCGAGCCATTCGCCCCGGTAGGGGTGGATCGTGCCGGTGACCAGCTGGTGCTTCTGGAGGTTCCGCAGGCGGAAGCGCTCACCTGGCTGGAAGATCACCCCGGGTGACCGCACGAGCTGGGACACCACCACCCGCTCGGTCCCGTTGATCACGAACGTGCCCTTGTCGGTCATCATGGGGAAGTCCCCCATGAAGACCGTCTGCTCCTTGATCTCGCCCGTGGTGGCGTTCATGAAGCGGGCCCGTACGAAGATCGGGGCGGAGAAGGTCATGTCCTTCTCCTTGCACTCCTCCACCGAGAACTTCGGCGGCGGCCGGAGATCCTCGTCGTCGGGATCGAACTCCAGTTCGAGCTGAAGGGTCTCGGTGAAGTCCTTGATCGGGCTGATGTCCCGGAAGGTCTCCGCCAGACCCTGGTGCAGGAACCAGCTGAAGGACTCTCGCTGGATAGCGATCAGATCTGGGAGCTCGAGGACCTCGTCGAGGTTCGCGAACGAGTACCGATCCCGGACGGCAGAGCGAGCAGGCAAGGTCACTCCTCAGGAGGATGTCGGTGAAGCCGCAGAGACCGTGCCCGGGCGCGCAGGGTCGCCGAAAGGGAACCGGCGAGAGCAGGACGGGCGGAGCACGGCAGAATCAGCCTAGGCGCAACCGCGTCGTGAAGCAACCCGAAAGGAACCCGCCTCTCGGGCTACATCGATCGGTGGGACACCGCAGCGGACGGCGCCGACCCCGCGTCAAGTTGCCGGCAGGGTAAGGCCAGTTGCCCCTCAGGTCAAGGTTTCCGGTCCGGCGATCCCGCCCGGCCGGTGAACGAGCCGCCAGTGCCACCACCCCGACGCGACGTG